>NZ_JBFJMY010000116.1:0-11127 GCF_041633695.1 Hydrogenophaga sp. | reverse complement strand
GGGCGCTCCTGGACTTCGAGAGAACTATGGTTCCAACTACTACGCGGCGTATGTCCGTGACCCGGATGGCAATAAGCTGCAGGCAGTCTGCTACACCGATGCATAACGGCTTGCGCCAGACAATTGCGTACGTTCGAGAGCCTGGATACGCCAAAACCATCGTGGGCGGCTGCCTTCAAACAAGGCGTTGAACGACCGCATTTCCTTTATGGCACCGACCGCTCACGGCCGACAGTGTGAGTACGAGGCGGAGCCAGGAAGCAGACCTGCGGCTCTCCGACCGTGCCAGACAGTTTCAGCCGAATGGCCGCATTCGGTCTTTCCAAGCGTCGCCTTGAGCTGGTGCGGCAGTCGTTTTCGACGCCTGCATACTCTGGGGGAATACCTGTACGGCGTCGAATTTGTTTTCGACTTTGATGGTTGAGAGCAGTTTGTTCGCGGCAATAGGGTCGAGTCTCAGACAAGGTGCGCTGAAGAACGCCCGGTCCACTTGGCTGCTGCCACACGACCGCAGGCATCGCCTGCACATGCTGCAGCGGCGCGATCAGCAGATGCGCCGTGCGGTGGAGCCAGGGCTCAGCACTTGCGCCACACGCTTGCCAGCCAGGGCTGTTGTTCGATCGGTAGGCCGGACGGACGGTAGAAGTGGTCCAACTCCTCGAAGCCGGCCGCCGTCACCAAGGCCCGCCAGGTCGGCCAGTCGTGAAATGCGCCGTAGCGCTCACCGTTCCAGCCCTCCTGGCCGTTGCCGCGCGGGTTGGAGCTGAACAGCACGCCACCCTGTCGCAAGCAGGCCTGCAGTTGAAGCAGCACCTGCGGCAACACCTGGCAGGGCACATGGAACAGCACGGCATTGGCGAACACACCGTCGTAGCGCTGCGCGGGCAGGTCGAGCTGCAGGAAGCTCTGCTCCAGCACCTCGCAGCCGCTGTGGACGCGGGCCAGAGCCGCGGCGCTGGAGGCGCCCTCCAAGCCCACGGGGCGGTGGCCCAGTGCCTTGAAGGTGCGCAGGTCGCGCCCGGGCCCGCAGCCGAAATCCAGCAGGTCAAAAGGGGGTGGCCCGGGTATGTGCTTCAGCAGCGCCGCGATGTTCTGGCTGACATCGTGGTCGCGCGTGCCTTCCCAGTAGCTTTGGGCGTGCTGCTCGTAGTGCGCCAGGGTGCGCGCGGCGATTTGTTGCAGGTCTTCGGAACTCAGTGTCATACCGCATCATTCCATACGCCACCGACCTGCTCCAGAACCCCGGGCGCGGCGCGCCATCAGCCGGTCGTCGCACCGATGTGAAGCGCAGCCTCACACCGAACTACTTGACGGCGTGCTTTCGCCTTGACTCCCGGGCTTGGCGTACCGGCGTCAAAAATGCAGCAGCGTGCTGCGTCCAGACACAGGCCTTAGCTCAGATGCTTGCCCACCAGCCCGGTCATCTCGAACATGGTGACTTCATCCTTTCCGAAGACCGCCTTGAGCTTGGCGTCCGCCAAGATGTTTCGCTTGTTCGCCGGGTTTTGCAGGTTGTTGGCTTTGATGTACTCCCACATCAGCTTCACAACTTCGGTACGGGGTTGGGGCGTTGCACCGATCACTGCGGCCAGTTCGGCACTGGGCGTGAGGGCGCGATTGAATGCGGTTGGTTTTTTGGCTGTGGTCATCTGAGGCTCAGTAGTTGAAACCAAGATTCTAGGGCGTGCGTTCGATTCCTTTGTCGCCACGTGCCACCGAGCAAGCGATTCGGGCATTTTCTGGTCCGAAGCAGGCGTGTGTTCGATGTTTGTTTGGCGCTGACTCCGACGGCGGCAATCGTTGCAGACCGCTCAGACACCAGCGCCCCTTCAACTTGCTGAGCCGTCGATGGCCGAGCCTTGTCTCAGACGTTATTGCCCGTGAACATTCGGGAGTGCGGTGTTCGGGCCGGCATATGGACGCTCCCCCGACAAGCCGCGCGGCGAGCGCCCTTCCATGGGCTGGGCCCGGCGCTACACACGCATCAGGGGGGCGGCGGGGTGGGCTCTTCATCGAGCTTGGCGTGAATTTCCAACAGCGTTGCCCGTAGTTGTTCTATCTTTCGGGCACCGACCAAATGCGCCAGGTGGGCCTCGAAGTGCTTCGACAGTTCGGCGCCAGCGGACACGACCTGTTCACCGCGCGTCGTCAACCGCACGGTATTGGCGCGTCGGTCTTGGAGGTCCGGAGAAATGTCCACCAGCCCCGATGCTTGCATCTGATCGACCAGATAGCCCATGCTCTGTTTCGTCATACCGGCGCGCGCGGCCAGGTCGCTGACCCGGGCGCCCGACGCGGGCAGGTTTCTCAACACCGCGCTGAAGGCGGGCCGCACGTCGTTGAAGCCACGCGCGGCCAGCTCCGGGTAGATGACCTCGGACAACCATTCATAGGGGCGGCGCAGCAGCGCACCGAGCGTTGCTTTTGATTCGGTCAAAGATTTTGTAGGCATGCGACAAATTATCCACAAAGACAGAATGTATGTCTATAATAGACAGGCAAACTGTCTTAATCAACCTTTTTAAGGAGAGCTAACTTGAATGCAGTCACACACAATCTGGACGTGGTGGACCGTCACATCCGAGGCGAGGCACAAGATGTCGACTCGATACTGGACCTGTACACCGACGACATCGTCATGGAGGTGCCCAGCCGAGGTTTGCGCCTGGTGGGCCGAGCCGCCGCGCGCGCGAACTACGTGGCCATGTGGCCATCCATGGCCGACGTCGAGTTGACGCCACTGGAGCGTTTCGCCACCGAGGACCGGGTCGTGGACGACATGCTGGTGCGCATGCGGCTGGTCGGCCCTGGCATGGTCAATGCGCCGGTACCGATCGGCTCACGGGTGGAGATTCGGTTGATCCACCATTTCTCGATGCGAGACGGTCTGATCGCACGCGAGCAGGTCTTCGAGGTGTGGCGCTTGTTGGACGAAGCGGATGCCGCGGTGGGAGACAAATCGTGAGCGCACGTTTCCTCCGCATCGCTGTGATCTGGTTCGCGGCAGGCGTGCTGCTGGGCGCCTATATGGGCATTTCGCACCAGCATCTGGACAAGCAGGTCCATGTGCACGGGCTCTTGCTGGGTTGGGTGTCGTGCGCGCTATTTGCGCTGGTGCACCGCGTGTGGCCGGTCATGGCGTCGTTCCGGGCCGCCGTGGCGCATCTCTGGCTTCACAACCTGGGCTTGGTCTTGCTCATCGTGGGCTTGGTCCTTGAGCGACGCGAGAGCGCCATGGCAGGCCCGTTCCTTGGGGGCGGTACCGTGGCGCTCGTCGCGGCCACCGGGCTGTTCGCCTGGTGCGTCTGGCGCTCGACGGCCCGCGACGCCGAGCCGTCCACCAACGACCCCGAGATGATGGGTGAGCGTCTGCACGCCCAGGTTTGACGGACCCGCGCGACCTTGCCTCGGGTTCACGTGCAGCACGAAGTTCGACGCTTCTGCTGTACGGAACAAAGGGTGCAAAGCAGCCAGTTGCCGCGACGGCGTACACAGGCGAAGTCGAAGATGCCGATCGCCGTGTCTGGCTGAAACCGCACCACGGATGGGTCGCACATGTGCGGCCCATCCGTGGTGCGCCCGGTGGTCGAGCGCTGAAAGCAAGGCTCTTCGCCGCTAGTTCTTGTTGAACCACGCATCGGTGGCCCAGCGTTTCCTTTCGCCCATTGGTTGTTGGGGCTCTTCCTGGGCCGCGCCGTAGCGCTCCTGGATCTGGCCGGCAACTTGTTTCCGGTTGCCTTGTCTACGATCCCTGTTCATGGGCATCTCCTTGGATGTTGACGGATGGATGCAGCGGACGGCGCCGCCACGTTGGCTCAGGGGCGAACAGCGGTTTCGTTCTTGACGCCGCGCACGCCTTTGACCTTCCAGGTCAGCTGGGTGGCGACGGCTTGTTCTTCTGCGCTCTTGGCGAAGCCCGACAGCATCACGGTGCCGTTCAAGGTTTCGACACTGATGGCCGAGGCGTCGACCGCTTTGTCGTTGATGAAGCTGGACTTCACGGCGGTGGTGATGGCTGCGTCGTCGACGTAGGCGCCGACGGTTTCCTGGCCACGCGTGACCGCGCAACCGGTGGCGGTGAGCAGGGCGGCGGCGGCAACGATGGCGGCGAGGGTGTTGCGGATGATCATGGTGAAGCTCCAGTCGGTTTGAGAAAAGGGTCCGTGGATGCCGGCTGGTCTTGTGTCCCATCCGTGGCATGAGGTCGGAGCGCACCTGGCCGGTCGCTCCCGTCTGGTGGAAGAACCGTTGTGCGGGCACCTCCAACCAATGAACCCAATGTAGGAGCGCGGGCCTGTGGCGGCCATCGGCGCGGACCTCCTGTGCGTGTAGGACGGCGCCGCGTTGCCCGCAGCGCGGGCGATTGCGTGGGGATTACCCCGGTGGATTGGGGCCCGATTCCGGCAGGCTGGCCAGCACCTGCGTGCCCTGGCCGGGCGTCGATAGCACGAGCAGCTTGCCGCCCTCGGCTTCGACCCGAAAGCGCATGCCCAGCAGACCAAAGGCCGAGCGTGCCGGCGTTGCGGTGTTGAAGCCGACGCCGTCATCGCGCACCGATACCGACACCTGACCGTCGTGCGCGGCCAGGTCCACCCAGACGTGGCGCGCGCGCGCGTACTTGCTGATGTTGGTGATGGCCTCCTGGACCAGGCGGTACACCATCAGCTCGGCGTTGGCGTCGAGCACCACGGGGGACAGCGTGCACTCAACCGGCGTGTTCGATTGTTCGGCGAACTCGCGCGTCAAGATCTCCAGCGTCGCAACCAAGCCCAGGTTGCCCAAGGTCGAAGGTCGCAGGTCTTCGATGATGCTGCGGCCCAGCGCGATGCTCTGGTTCAAGGTCTGCACCAGATGGGCCAGACGTTCCTGGGCTTCGGGCGCCGTGCCGGCCAGTCGCGATTTGATGCGCGCCGCGTCCAGCTTGGCCGAGGTCAGCAACGCACCCAGTTCGTCGTGCAGGTTGCGGGCCAGGCGGTTGCGTTCGTCTTCGCGCGCGGTCTGCAGGTGGCGGGTCAGTTCGGTGAGCTGGGCCGTGCGCTGGGTGACTTCGATTTCCAGCCGGTCGCGTTCTGCCTGCACGGTGTTCTTCAGGTGTTGTTCCTGCAGCTTGAGTTCGTCGGTTCGCCGAAGATAGAGAAACAGCGCCAACAAGCTGATGGCGGTCAGCAGCGCCATGCCGATGCGCCGCCCTTGCAGCGTGCTGTGCAAGGTGTCGCGGCCACCGTCGGCTTGCAGTGCTTGGGCATCCAGCAGTTCGTTGCCCAGCCCGCGGATGACTTCCATCTGCTTCTTGTTGAGTGCGCTCAACACGATGTCGGTGCTGGCGGCACTCTTGCCCTCGTCGTACAGGCGGATCGCCACCGCCAGTTCCAGCAGCTTGGCATCGGTCAAGCGGTGCATGCGGCCGAGCACTTCGTTGGCCTCCGCGTTGGCGGCGTAGTACCGGTTCAGCCGTTCAAACGATTCTTCGATTTCCTGGAGCGCCTCGTCGTAGGGAGCGAGGTACTCCCTGCGGTCCGTCAGCAGATAACCGCGCTGCCCGGCCTCTGCGGCCAGCACACCTTGTTGAAGCCGCAGGATGTCGCCGCGCGCTTCACCGATCGCCACCAGGTCGTTCAAGGCCTGTGCGGATCGCCAGTACGCGCCTTCGTTGATGACCACCATGGCAATGGCCGCAGCAACAGCCAACGGAAAAACGAACAGGCTGCGCCTGACGATCGAGACCAAATCCATGCCCATCTCCTAGCGCGAAGCCGGCCAATATGCAACGCGGAGCACGGCTCCGCAGCCTGGGCCGAATCGGCTAAGTGGACCACATCGCGGCGGCGAGCACCGGGTGGTGGCCGGACGCTGCAGAAGCGGTGGGCCCATCAGGCCAGCGCGACGGGATAGCTGTCGGGGCTGTCGCCTGCGGCGAGTCGGCCGCAGTACTCGATCAGTGTGTCGATGTCGTTGGACTTGTCGAACACCCGGTCCGCGCCCAACGCCAGGCACTGGCGCTGCATGACCGGCGTGGCGTAGTTGCTCAGCACCACCAGCCGGTAGCGTTGGGGCAGTTCGTGTGCCGCCCTGAGCACGCCCAGGCCGGTGCCGCCTTTGAGAAAAATGTCGACGATGACCAGATCGACCGCATGGCTGGGGTCGGCGAGCCAGCGCACCGCCGTCGCCTCGTCCTCGGCGGCACCCACGATCCGGACCGGCACCAACTCTTCGAGCGTGGCGATCAGGTTCTCGCGGATCAGCGGGCTGTCTTCGACGAGGTAGATGTGGAGCAAGGGCGTGAACAGCGTGGTGGCGTCGGGGCTCGCGACCCGTGCCCAGGTTCAGCTGAACCCATGAAACGGGATGACGCGGTGATGCCGTGCAAAGAAATTGGCGCCGCGCAGCCGCACGCGGACCAGTGCACGCAAGAATGCACCTGCTTGCGGCGTCTCGCCAGTGGTGAATGCCGCGCCACGCTGTAGGACAAAACCTACAGACGGCGCCCGGCGCGACCATGGTTGGCCTGGGTCGCGGCGCGGCGCACCGCGTTTGTGTAGGACGTCGACTACCGCGTTCTGCGGCGCCGTCTGCTGTGCACGCTGCGCCACTGGTCGCAAACTGGGTTCATCCAGCCAGCGCCGCATCTCGACGCGGTTGGGCAAGCCGCCGATCGCAGTCCGTTTCGCAGTCGGCTTCGATTTCGCCCATTTTGGGCATCAGGAGAAAACACATGCTGCAAACAATTGCAATCGTTTTGGTCGTGCTCTGGCTCTTGGGGATGGTCAGCGCCGTCACCATGGGCGGATTCATCCACGTCCTGCTGGTCATCGCCGTCGTCATGATTCTGGTTCGCTTGATTCAAGGCCGTGGCTTGTGACGCCAGCTTTCGCAGCGCCGGTCGCCAGCCCGGTGCCAACCATGTTTCAACAGGAGTGCAGACCATGAATACCATCAAGATGGCCGCCATCGCGCTGATCGTGGCCGGTGCGCTGGGGCTGGCCTACGGCAGCTTCAGCTTCACGAAAGAGACCCATGAGGCCCAGATCGGTCCGATCTCGCTGTCGGTCGATGAGAAGCAAACCGTCAACGTCCCGGTGTGGGCGGGGGTGGGTGCGATCCTGATCGGTGGCGTGCTGCTGGCTTTTGGCGGCAAGCGCTGAAAACCCCTTTCGGGTAAGCCAGCGGCATGAAAAAGCCGCCGCCATTGGCGGCGGCTTTTTCACGTTCCGAGCATTTCGCCCAGTGGTTTGAGTCCGTCCACCCGGTCGCAGACGGCCTTGATCATGAGCAGGATCGGCACGCCCACCACCAGACCCCAAACGCCCCACAACCAGCCGAAGGCGAGCACGGCGACAAACACCGCCACCGCGTTCAGGCGGCTGGCGCGGCCCGTCAGCCAGGGGGTGAGCAGATTGCCCGAGATGGTGTGGATCAGCAGCGATACACCGGCCACCAGCAAGGCCATTTCCACACTGCCGAACTGCACGAAGCCGACGAGTGCCGAACCGCCCGTGACCACCAACGAGCCGATATAGGGAATGAAGTTGAGTGCGAAGGCCAGCAGGCCCCAGACAGCCGCGTGCTCCACGCCGATGAGCCAATAGGCGAGCCAGGTCGCCAGGCCCACGGTGGCGCTGAGCAGAACCTGCACGACCAGGTAGCGCTGGATCTGATCTGTGATTTCGTCCAGGGCTTGCACGGTGATTTTTCTGCGCGCCATGGTGGGCCCGGCGAGCTTGACCAGCTTGCGGCGGAAGCTGTCGCCCGCAGCCAGCAGAAAGAAGGTCAGGAAGAGAACCACCGTGGCCAGCCCGACCGAGGCCGCCACGCTGGGCATGCTGGCCCAGAGATATTCCTTCAAGTTGAACTGCGCGCGCTCGATCTGCACCCGCGTGACGCCGCGCGCGGTGGTGCTCGCCCCGGAACCGCCTTCCTTGGCCGCCTGTTCGAGCTGCGTGGCCGCCATCTGGACTTTGTCGATGGTGGTTGCGGGTTGGTTGCGCGCGGCACGCGCCGCCTGGCGGATCTTTTGCGCCGCGCTGGGCAAGGATTCGACGAACTGGGTCGCGTCGTCGCTCAAGGCGTACACGGTCCATCCGGTGCAGCCGCCCAGCGTGGCCATCAGCAGCGCGGCGGCGATGGCGCGGGGAATGTGCAAGCGTTGCAGCCGGGTCACGGCGGGCGACAGGGCGTAGCTGAAGATCAGGGCGAGCATCACCGGGATGAACACCGCGCTGGCCCAGTGCAGCATGAAGACCGAGCCGAGCGTGGCCAGCAGCGCCAGCGAAACCCCGGCCTTGTCCAGCGGCCGCTGCATGGGCGCTGGCAGCAGACCAGGTGGTGCGGCGTCGCCTGGCGTTTGTGCGCTGGGGGCGGCAATGGGGCTGATGGAGGGGGTGGGCGGCGTGTCGGACATGCGCAAGCGTAACGCAAGGTCTGCCAGTGAGCACGGCCTCTTGTCCTACTTTTTCTTGCTGCCTTCTCCGATGGGCAGGTGCCGCGCGAACGGTCACAGTCAACTCCATCAACTGTCTGCGAGCGCTACCGTGCAGACCGCTGCAAAACCACTTCAACGAGCAAACCCCATGAAAATTCTGACTACCCTGATGCTTGCCGGTGCCATCGTGCTGCCGGCCCATGCCGAAACCAACATCGGCATATCGATTGGTATCCGCGCACCGGGTCAATACGGACGCATCGACATCAACAACTACCCACAGCCGGTGCTCGAGCGAGAGCAGCCCATCGTCTACATGCCGTCCCGGGTCGCGGTCTATCAGCGCCCGATCTACCTCTACGTGCCGCAGTCCCACCGGTCCGACTGGGGGCGCTATTGCGCACGCTACGGCGCCTGCAGCCAACCCGTGTATTTCGTGCAGGAAGCCTGGGTGCGCGACGAGTACCACCGCGAACACGACGACCGCAAAGGCCACAAGAAGTTCAAGAACAAGGACCGCGGTAACCGAGGCCACGAACGCGGCCGGAGCCACTGAACGCGATCCGATAGGCCCGGATTCTCGGGTCCGTCTTCCCCTTTTCCCCAACCCCTGAAGGAGTTTTTTATGTACCAGCAACGCACACTGTCTGTTCTCGCCATCACCGCCGTCTTCATGCTCAGCGGGTGTTCTGGCATGTCACGCCAAGAGGTCAGCACCGCGACCGGGGCGGCCGTTGGCGCCGTGGTCGGCTCGGCGGTGGGCGGTCCTGCCGCCACCGTCGGCGGCGCGGTCGTCGGCGGCGTCGTGGGCCATGAGGCCTCCAAGAAGTAAGGGTCAGGCTCTTGCATAAAAAGCGCGCCGCAGGCGCGCTTTTTTGTTGGCTTTCGCCGTGCCTTGTAGGGCGCCTCCTACGGCCATCGGGCCGTTGGTCCGATGGTGTGATCGGGTCTGTGGGCGCAACATCGATTCATCCAGTGTCCGCAACTCGCGGGCCGAACTGAAAGGCCTGCTATGTACATCCCGAATCCCCCGCGCCGTGCTGTTGCCGCCAGCGAATCGCCTATCGAGTCGCCGGTGTCTGCCCGCTCGGTGCCGTCCGTCTGGCAGCAGGCCTTGGCTGCTCCGCGCGCGCCTGTCTGGCCGGCCATTCTCGCCACCGTCTGCGCCGCTGGGCTGTTGCTGGCGTTCCAGCAAGTCGTGCAAGCCAGCGTGCAGCAAGGCGAGGCAAGAACCCGAAGCACCGCCGCTTTGGCCGACGCGGTCGGGCGCTGCGATGCCATGCGCGACGCGGGCCAGCGTGCGAACTGCCATGCACAGCTCAACACCGCCCCCGGAACTGACACGGCTGGGTCTCCGACGGAAGGCGTCGAACTTGTACTGCCACCTGCAGCTGTGGTCTTGATCGCCCGTTGATGGCGCCCCGAATGTGAATTGACCCCAAGGAGACCCGTATGAACATGCATCCCACCCATTCCATCCGCCCGCTCTGGTCGCTGCTCGCACTGGGCGCGGCACTGGCGGCTTCGCCCGTGCTGGCCGCAGGCCAGACCGGGTCATCGGAGGCCCAGGCCCGCTACCAGCGCGACGTCGCCGCCTGCAAGATCGCACCGCAGGGGAGCGACAAAGCCGCTTGCTTGCGCGAAGCCGGTGCCGTGCGCGCCAGCCAGAAACCGGAGCGCACGGATGCCGACCCGGGGCGTTTCGAACGCAATGCGCTCAAGCGCTGTGAGCCCCTGCCAGAGCCCGATCGGGGTCACTGCGTGGCGCGCATCCAGGGCCAAGGCGTCACCAACGGCAGCGTGGCCAGCGGTGGCATCTACCGGGAGCTGACCACGCGCGAGCCAGTGCTCCCGGCGCCCTCCGCTGCGGGCACTGTGGCTCCTGCGGCGCGTTGAGCGAGCAGGCTCCCAGCACCGCCCCATTTTTCATTGATCTCGAACACCAAGAACCATCCATGCAAGCGCTCAAGACCTACATCGTTGAAGACAGCGCTGTCATCCGCGAAAACCTGATCGCCACGCTCGAAGAGCTGGTGCCGGTCGAGGTAGTTGGCAGCGCGGCCGACGAGTCGACCGCCGTGCACTGGCTTCTTCAACCCGAGCACCCGGTCGATCTGGTGATCGTCGACATCTTTCTTGCAGACGGCTCGGGCCTGGGTGTGTTGCGCAGCGGGCAAGCGATGGAGCCGCCCATCAAGATGATCGTGCTGAGCAACTACGCCACGACGGATATCCGCCGCAAGTGCCTGGCGCTGGGTGCCGAGGCGGTATTCGACAAATCGAACGAGATCGAGGCGCTGATCGCCTACTGCGGCCGGCTGGCGGTCCACGCACCCACTGCGCCAGGTGCCGGCCTACGACCCAACTGAGCCGGCGCTACGGAATCGAGCCGTTCTTCGGCGCGTCCACACCACCCCGGCTGGGTAGGGCGATGTCCAACGCAACGCCCTTCAGGCCGCTGCGTTGGCTGACAAACGAAATACCGATACGGCCTGGACCAGGCGGCGGGCTTCATTTTGAAGCCCGTTCGACGCCTGCGCCGCTTGTTCAACCCGCGCAGCGTTCTGGTGGGTGACGGCGTCGAGCTCCGCAACAGATTGGCTGACCATGTCCATGCCAGAGCTTTGCTCATCGGCCGCGTTGCTGATTTTCGCGATGTGGTCGGTGACGGACGAGACGTTCTCGACCAGGCGGCGCATTTCGGTTCC
>NZ_JBFJMY010000115.1:0-11133 GCF_041633695.1 Hydrogenophaga sp. | reverse complement strand
GCCCAAAGCTGTAGTCCTGGCCGATCAGGTAAATGCGCTTCAACGCCTTGTCTTCGCGCAGCACGCTCATGAGCGCGGTCATGCGCATGTCGGCATGGGCGTCGAAACGAAAATGCCAGTAGCTGCATTTTTCATTGGTGAGCACCGGGTCCACCGCCGAATAGTTGAGAAACAGTGCTTGCCGGGCCGGTTCGCGCTGGTTGTGCTTGTTGATCGCATCGATCAGCACCGCCGCTGTGGCAGACGAATTGCCCTGGGTCACGATGTGGATGCCCCGGTCCACCGCCGAGCGAAAGGCGGACAACGCCTCTTCGTTCTGGCCTTTGCTGTCGAATCGCTCCAGGGCCAGCGGGCGGTTGCCGCCGGGCAGCTGCACGCCGCCGCGCGCGTTCACGCGCTCCACCGCCCAGACCAGGTTGCGAAACACCGCTTCGCCGGTGTTGGCAAACGGCCCGGACAGGCTTTCGATCATGCCGATGCGGATCGGCGCGGCAGCGGGCTGCGCCCAAACCGGGCCTGGAACGGTCGCCACAGCCACCAGGCTGCTCAATGCCAGCTGGCGCAAGGTTTTGGAAGAAAACGGAAGACGCATACAGATAAAGATAGACAAAAAAACAGGGGTGGAAAATTCGGTAGGCGCGCGATCGGCACGGTTCGCAACCGCCGACGGCGACAACGGGCCGTGCCCTCAGGCCTGGGCCACCAGATCGGCCAGTGGCCAGCGCGGCTTCACGTCGAAACGGTCGTCGTGGCGGCTGTCTTGTGCCGGCCACAGACCCGCCTGCCAGCGCATGCCGGCGGCCAGCGCAATCATGGCGCCGTTGTCGGTGCACAGGTGCAGTTCGGGGTAGTGCACCCGGAAGCCTTTTGTTTGGCAGGCGGCGTTGAGCTGCTCGCGCAGCAAACTGTTGGCACCCACGCCACCCGCCACCACCAAGCGGCGCATGCCGGTTTGCGCCATCGCCTTGAGCGATTTTTTCACCAGCAGCTCCACAATGGCCGCTTGCACGCAGGCGGCCACGTCGGCGATCTGTTGAGCGCTCAAGGCCTTGGCCAGATCCGGGGTCGCGGGGCCTTGGGGGCTGGCATGCGCCAGCCGCTTCACCTGGGTCAGCACCGCCGTCTTCAGCCCGGCAAAAGAAAAATCCAGATCGCCGCTGTGCAGCATCGGCCGGGGCAGGCGGTAGGCCTCGGGGTCGCCTTGCTGGGCCGCGCGCGACAGCGCCGGGCCACCGGGATAGCCCAGGCCAAGCAGCTTGGCGGATTTGTCAAAGGCCTCGCCCGCAGCGTCGTCGATGGTCTCGCCCAGAAGCTCGTAGCGCCCCACCCCTTCGACCCGCATGATCTGGGTGTGGCCGCCTGAAACCAGCAAGGCCAGAAACGGGAATTCGGGCGGGTCGGCGCTCAGGAACGGCGACAACAAATGGCCTTCCAGGTGGTGCACGCCCAGCACCGGCAAACCGCGCGCAAACGCCATGGCGCAGGCCACGCCCGAACCCACCAGCAAAGCCCCGGCCAGACCCGGCCCACGGGTATAGGCCACCGCGTCCACCGCGGACAGCGGCAAACCGGCCTGGGTCAGCACTTCGTCGGCGAGCGGCAAAGCGCGCCGGATGTGGTCGCGGCTGGCGAGTTCGGGCACCACGCCGCCATAGGCCTGGTGCATCTCGATCTGGCTGTACAAGGCGTGGCCGAGCAGGCGCGGCGTGCCCGTGCCGCTGGCATCCACCAGGGCCACACCGGTTTCGTCGCACGACGATTCAAATCCCAAAATGCGCATGCCAGCAGTGTAAGCGGGGCCTCCAAACACCTGCGATGCCCCAGAGCCACTTGCAAGGTACGTTTGTTGCTTGCACCCTGGGCAATGTCCACGCATACCGAACCCCGCATGCACACCGGCCTGGCTTTCCTGGTCGCGGCGAAGCGCTGCGAAATCCAGCAACTGCAGCAGCTCGCGCTGACCAGCGAGCTGGTCAAGATCACGGGCCACCTGGTCCACGCCCTGCAACGCGAGCGCGGGCTGGCCAATCTGTTCATAGGCTCCAAAGGCCAGCGCCTGGGCGAAACCCGGTCCGCACAGATCGCCGAGAGCCAGCACCGGGAAGTGGCCTTGCGCGCCTGCTTCGACCAGTTGCACGCCGACACCGCCCGCATCAACAACGGCGCGCGCCTGTACAGCCGCATGGCCTATGTGCTGCACGGCCTGGACGCGCTGCCCGAGTTGCGCCAATGCGTCTCTGCGCTGGCATGGGACATGGAGCGCGCCACCAACGCCTATGTGCGCCTGATCACCGGCCTGCTGGCGGTGGTGTTCGAGGCCGCCGACGGCGCGACCGATCCCGAGATATCCCGCTTGCTGGTGGCCATGTTCAACTTCATGCAAGGCAAAGAGCTGGCCGGCCAGGAGCGCGCCCTGGGTGCGGGCATGCTCGCAGCGGGCCGCGCCCAGGCGGTCGGGCAGCACCGCTTGCTGCACCTGATCGAATCGCAAGACCACTGCCTGCAGGTGTTCACCGAATTCGCCACCCCACAGCTGATCGGCCTGTGGCAGAGCCGCCAGGACAATGCCACCGAGGCCGAACACGAACGCCTGCGCCGGGTGTTGTGCACCGCCTCCGACGGCGCCCTGCTCTACGCCAAGCTCAGCGAGGTGTGGTTCGACTGCTGTACCCGCCGCATCGACGAGATGAAGATCGTCGAGGACCGCCTGGCGCTGGACCTGCAGCAGGTGTGCGAACGCAAGATCGCCGTGGCACGTTCGGACCTGGGCCTTTACGAAGCCCGGCTGCGGCCAGCCGCCAGCCCACAGAACGCCGATGCCACGGCAGCCGCCGTGGGTGTGTCGAGCAATCCGCTGGATTTCTTCGAATTTCCGCCGCTGGAGTACGGCCACCATCCCGCACCCAAGTTACCCGCCGCACCCAAGACCTATGGGCCGCAGGTCGAGCGCTCGATTCTGGAACTGGTGCAGGAGCAGGCCCACCGCCTGCAAACCATGAGCGACGAGCTGGAGACCGTGCGTGCCAGCCTGAACGAGCGCAAGGTGATCGAACGCGCCAAGGGTTTGTTGATGGCGCACCGCTCGCTGAGCGAAGCGGATGCGCACAAGACGCTGCGGCAACTGGCCATGAACCAGAACCGCCGCCTGATCGATGTGGCAGAAGCCGTGCTGTCGATGGCAACGGTCTTTCCCGCGAACAAGCAGACGGCCTAGGGCCTGCTCACGCAAGGATGCTGCGGCGCACAAAAACCGTGCATGGCGGTCCGACGCACCATTCTGAAGCCGGCCGCAGCGCTGCAATTCGGGGCTGAATGGCCTTGATCGACAGGCTTCATCGGCCGGTGGAAATATGGATTTTTTCCATATATATCAACAACAAAAGCCGCCCTCAGAAAAATCAAAAACAGCCTGGCACGCTAACTGCTTCATGACTGACAAGGTCTGCGCCAATGGCGGCGCAAGACCCACCAGTGAAATACCCCATCGGGACAACGGCGTCCATTTCCAATCTGCTTCCAGCGGATTGTGAGATGGACGCCGTTGTGCTTTGTAGCTTGCCAGTTTTTGTTTTTTTGTTTAGCCCACCAGGAGTTCCACATGCCTTCTTCCTCTCCCAAGTTCGACCGCCGCCGCTTTGTTGCGAGCGCCACCGCTTTGGTGGGCGCCACGGGTCTGGGCCTGCCGGCCTGGGCGCAAAAAGCCGGTCGCCCAGAAAAAGAATCTTTGAAATTCGGTTTCATCAAGCTCACCGATTGCGCCCCCCTGGTGGTGGCCTACGAAAAAGGCTACTTTGAAGACGAAGGCCTGAACGTCACGCTCGAAGCCCAGGCCAACTGGAAGGTGCTGCTCGACCGCGTGATCGACGGCCAGCTCGACGGCGCGCACATGCTGGCGGGCCAGCCGCTGGGCGCCACCATCGGCTTTGGCACCAAGGCCGACATCGTCACCGCCTTCAGCATGGACTTGAACGGCAACGCCATCACGGTGTCGAACGCGGTCTGGGCCGAGATGAAGCAACACCTGCCCATGTCGGGCGGCAAGGTGGTGCACCCGATCAAGGCCGACGCGCTCAAGAAAGTGGTCGATGCCTGGAAGAAGGAAGGCAAGCCCTTCAAGATGGGCATGGTGTTCCCGGTCTCCACCCACAACTACGAGCTGCGCTACTGGCTGGCCGCAGGCGGCCTGAATCCCGGTTACTACACCTCCACCGACAACTCCGGCACCAAGAAAGCCGACGTGCTCCTGTCGGTGACGCCACCGCCCCAGATGCCGTCCACCATGGAAGCCGGCACCATCCACGGCTACTGCGTGGGCGAACCCTGGAACCAGCAGGCCGTGTTCAAGGGCATTGGCGTGCCGGTGATCACCGACAACGAGATCTGGAAAAACAACCCCGAGAAAGTGTTCGGCGTCACCGCCGACTGGGCCAAGGCCAACCCCAACACCCACGTCGCCGTGATCAAGGCCTTGATCCGCGCCGGCCAGTGGCTCGATGCGTCCATGGCCAACCGGGTTGAAGCCGTGAAGATGCTGTCCAAGTCGCAGTACGTGGGCGCCGACGCCGAAGTGATCGGCAACAGCATGACCGGCACCTTTGAATACGAAAAAGGCGACAAGCGCCCAGCGCCCGACTTCAACGTCTTCTTCCGCAACTTCGCCACCTACCCCTTCTACAGCGATGCCATCTGGTACCTCACGCAGATGCGCCGCTGGGGCCAGATCGGCGAAGGCAAGCCCGACAGCTGGTACATGGATGTGGCCAAGAAGGTCTACCTGCCCGAGGTCTACATGCAGGCCGCCAAGGCCCTGGTGGCCGAAGGCAAGATCAAGGAAACCGACCTGCCCAAGACCGACGGCTTCAAGGGCGTGCAGACCGGCTTCATCGACGGCATCGACTACGACGGCCGCAAGCCCAACGACTACCTGTCCAAATTCAAGATCGGCCTGAAGGCCGCAGAGAAAGTCTGACATGGCCACCATCACCTCCTTCCTCGGCGGCGGTGCCGCCGCTCTGCGAGACCCACGGGAACTGGCGCGCAAGCTGCTGATGAATTTCGGCATTCCGCTGGTGGCCATCGCGCTGTTCCTGGTGCTGTGGTCGGTCACGGCCTCGCGCATCGAAACCAGCCTGGGCGCCGTGCCCGGCCCGGCACAGGTGGCCGAGCAGGTGGGTGTTCTGGTGCGCGACCACTTCAACGAGCGCGAGCGCCAAGCCGCTTTCTACAAGCGCCAGGACGAGCGCAACAAGGAGCGCCTGGCCGAAGATCCCAGCTACGAACCGCGCAACTTCAGCTGGACCGGCAAAGCCACCTACCTGGATCAGATCCTGACCAGCCTGAAGACCGTCTTCGTCGGCTTTCTGCTGGCCACGGTGGTGGCGGTGCCGCTGGGCATTCTGGCGGGCTCGTCCAAGGTGTTCCAAGCGGCCATCAACCCCATGGTGCAGCTGTTCCGCCCGGTGTCGCCCCTGGCCTGGCTGCCCATCGTGACGCTGATCGTGAGCGCGGTCTACGTGACCACGGGCGAGCCCATGTTCCAGAAATCCTTTCTGATATCGGCCATCACGGTGACCCTGTGTTCGCTCTGGACCACGCTGATCAACACCGCCATCGGCGTGACCTCGGTCGACAAAGACCTGGTCAACGTGGGCAAGGTCTTGCAGTTGCCGCTGTCCACACGGGTGCGCAAGATCGTGCTGCCATCGGCCCTGCCCTTCATCTTCACCGGCATGCGCCTCTCGCTGGGTGTGGGCTGGATGGTGCTGATCGCCGCTGAAATGCTGGCGCAGAACCCGGGCCTGGGCAAGTTTGTCTGGGACGAGTTCCAGAACGGCAGCTCCGACTCGCTCAGCCGCATCATGGTCGCGGTGTTCACCATTGGCCTGATCGGCTACGCGCTCGACCGCCTGATGCAAGTGCTGCAAAACCTGGCCGTCCCCCGCTGAAAGCGGTACCGCAACAAGATCGACAAGCCATGAATCTCGCCCTCAAAACCCCGATCGACGCCGACCACGCCAGCGCGGGCAAACCGTCTCTGGTGGCCGTGCCCGCCACCGCCGCGCTGGAACTGAAAAACGTCTGCAAGAGCTATGGCTCGGGCAGCAACCGTTCGGAGATCCTGAAGAACCTGAACCTGCGCGTGGAACCGGGTGAATTCGTGGCCATCGTCGGCTTTTCCGGCAGCGGCAAGACCACCCTGGTGAGCCTGCTGGCCGGCTTGATCAGCGCCGACAGCGGCGCGGTTCTGAAAAACGGCAAAGCGATCACCGGTCCGGGCCCCGACCGCGGCATCGTGTTCCAGAGCTATTCGCTGATGCCCTGGCTGAGCGTGCGCGACAACATCGCTCTGGCGGTGGACCGTGTGTTTGCCGGCGAAAGTGCCCAGGCGCGCCGCGACCGCGTCGACCGCTACGTGTCCATGGTCGGACTCACGCCCGCCATCGACAAGCGCCCGGCCCAGCTTTCGGGCGGCATGCGACAGCGCGTGGCGGTGGCACGCGCCCTGGCCACCAACCCCGATGTGCTGCTGCTCGACGAACCGCTCTCGGCCCTGGACGCGCTCACACGCGCCAACCTGCAAGATGAAATCGTGCGCATCTGGGACGAAGACCGCAAGACCGTGCTCATGATCACCAACGACGTGGACGAGGCCTTGATGGTGGCCGACCGCATCATTCCCCTGCAAATGGGACCGGGGGCCACCCTGGGCCCCTCGTTCGAGGTCGACATCGCCCGACCGCGCGACCGCCGTGCCATGAACCACGACGCGCGCTTCCAGCAATTGCGCGGCGAGATCACCGAACACCTGATCGGCATCGCCCACGCCCACCAGGCCGGCCAGAAAGCCCAGGTGTTCCAGTTGCCCACGCTCACGCCACGCGATGTGCAGCCCGGCGCCGCAACACCCACCGCCGCGCGGTTTTTTGGACTGCGCCACGCCGAGTTGACCGAGACCATCGAAGCGGCGGCGAAAGTGCCCGAAGCCCCGCGCCCGCAAAGCGAGGCGCCAGCCCTGCAGGCCGACGACCGGTTTGCCGAGTTCTCGCAACTGGTCAAGGTCTACCCCACACCCAAGGGGCCACAAACCGTGGTCGACGGCTTTGACCTGAAGATCCGCAAAGGCGAATTCATTTCGGTCATCGGGCATTCGGGCTGTGGCAAGTCCACCGTGCTCTCCATGATGGCGGGGCTGACCGACATCACCGACGGCGTGATCGTGCTCGACGGGCGCGAAGTCGCCAGCGCCGGCCCCGACCGGGGTCTGGTGTTCCAGGCCCCCAGCCTGGTGCCCTGGCTCAGCGCCTTCGACAACGTGATGCTGGGCGTGCAGCGCGTGTTCCCGCACGCCAGTGCCGCCGAGCGCAAAGACACGGTGAGTTACTACCTGAGCCGGGTCGGCCTGGGATCGTCCATGCAAAAGCGCGCCAGCGAACTCTCCAACGGCATGAAGCAACGCGTGGGCATTGCGCGCGCGTTTGCGCTCAACCCCAAGATGCTGTTGCTCGACGAACCCTTTGGCATGCTGGACTCGCTCACCCGCTGGGACTTGCAGGAAGTGCTGATGGAAGTCTGGGCGCGCAACCAGGTCACGGCCCTGATGGTCACCCACGATGTGGACGAAGCCATTCTGTTGGCCGACCGGGTGGTGATGATGACCAATGGCCCCCGCGCCAAGATCGGCAAGATCATGGACGTGCCGCTGCCACGCCCACGCTCGCGCGAAGCCTTGCTCAAACACCCGCGCTACTACGAACTGCGCGAAGAGCTGATCGGCTTCCTGGAAGACTGCGGCAGCCAGCACTGAGCGCCCTGGACGGTCCACGCACCGTTCAAGCGCCTGCGCCGAGCGATACCGCACCTATTTTGTGCACCGCACCAAAAACGCCCGCACAGCAAGTGGCGGCCCCAAAAGGACGCAGGCCCCACCAGCGCCCCACCCTGGCACGCCTTTTGCACCTTTGTAGGGATTTTTGATTTTTTCCACAAAGGATTTGCACCATGGCGGGATTCCGCACCTTTCTCAAATCGGGGCACGCCCCGACCTTGTTTGCCGCCTTTCTGTATTTCGATTTCTGCTTTGCGGTCTGGGTCTTGAATGGCGCCATGGCGCCCTTCATCAGCGAAGCCTTTTCGCTCACACCGGCACAAAAGGGTTTCATGATTTCGGTGCCCATCCTGGCCGGGGCCTTCATGCGCTTCCCGCTGGGCATTCTGGCGCAGTACATCGGCCGCAAGAACGCCGCCATGGTGGAAATGGGCTTGATCATGGTGGCCTTGCTGCTGGGCTATTTCTTCATCAGCTCCTACGACCACGTGCTGGCCATGGGCGTGTTGCTCGGCATCGCCGGCGCCAGCTTCGGCGTGGCCCTCTCGTTGGGCTCGGGCTGGTTTCCACCCAAATACAAGGGCCTGGCCATGGGCATCGCCGGTGCCGGCAATTCCGGCACCGTGCTGGCCGTGCTGTTCGCGCCACCGCTGGCCGTGGCCTACGGCTGGCAGACGGTGTACGGCATCGCCGCGATCTTCATGGCCATTCCCATGGTGGTGATGATCGTGTTCGCCAAGGAACCCCCTGACGTCGAGCACCAAAGCTTTCGCGAACACATTGCCTGCCTGTTCGAAAAAGACGGCTGGGCTTTCAGCCTGATCTACGTCATCACCTTTGGTGGCTTCATCGGCTTGGCCAGCTTTCTGCCGACCTACTTCTACGACCAATTCGGAGTGACCAAGGTGGAAGCGGGCCAGCTCACCATGCTCTCGGCCTTGATGGGCTCGGCGGTGCGCGTGGTCGGTGGCTACATCTCGGACCGCGTGGGCGGCATCAACGCCTTGAGCGGCGTGCTGGTCGCCGTGGCCGTGACCCTGGTGCTGTGTGGTCTGGCCGGTGGTTCGCTGGCCCTGACCACGCTGCTCTTCATGCTCTGCTTTGCCGCTTTGGGCGCGGGCAATGGCGCGCTGTTCCAGCTCGTTC
Organism: Hydrogenophaga sp.; assembly: GCF_041633695.1. GTDB lineage: Bacteria > Pseudomonadota > Gammaproteobacteria > Burkholderiales > Burkholderiaceae_C > Hydrogenophaga. The sequence continues at coordinate 2,162 of NZ_JBFJMY010000115.1, read as the reverse complement.
CCCTGCGCTGGCCGCTGGCCACGGCGGTGGCGGGCTCCATGATCGGTGAAGTCGGCGCCCTGGGCGGCGGTTTCCTGCCCAATGCCATGGGCATGAGCAAACAGTTCACGGGCACCTACTTCTGGGGTTTCGCCGCCTTCGCCGCCTTGGCGCTGTGCATGCTGGTGATGTTGCGCGTGATGCAAATCCGCTGGACCAGAACCTGGGCGGAAAAGGGAGGCCGGGCACGTAGTGCCTGATCTGCGAAGCAGATGGCGCGCAGCGCAGTCGCACTTTCATCAAAAGGGAGGGCGCGCGCGCAGCGCGTGAGCGGAGAAACCCATAAAAAACGCGGCTCCAGGCCGCGTTTTTACTTGGGCAAAAACAACAGCCAGTACACCAGCAACAGGTTGAACAGCACGCTCACGGCCAGCAGCAGTTTCCACAACAAAACCGGGTCGCGCTGCAACAGCGGTGAACTTGGCGGCGCGGTGAGCGGTCGCGAAGCGCCGCGTTCCAGTGCCAGCAAAAACTCTTCGGCGGTCTCGAACCGCAAAGACTTGTCGCGCGCCACCGCCTTTTGCAGCACGTGGTTGAGCCAGATCGGCACGTCGGGCCGGTAGCGGCTGGGCGCCGTGGGGTCGCGGTAGTAGCGGCCCACCTGGTACGGCAAGACCTCGCCGTAGGGCAGCTTGCCGGTCAGCAACTGGTACAGGCTCACACCCAGCGCAAACAGATCGCTTTGCGCGTCGGGCAATTCGTTCGCGCTGTCGTCGTGCGGGCCGGTGCCGGGCTTCAGGCTGTAGCCCCACTGCTCGGGGTTGACGAAACTGGGGGTGCCCGCGTGCAGGCGCCGGATGCTCTCGGGCTCCCGCCCGGTCAGGGCCACGCCCAGATCGAGCACGCGCAACACGCCGTCGTCGCCCTGGTGCAGGTTGGCGGGTTTGATGTCGCGGTGGATCACGCCCTGGCGGTGCAGGCGGCCCAGCACGCGCAAGGCCTGCAGCCCCAGGTTCACCACCTGGGTGGGTGCCAGGCGCTGGCGCCGCTCCAGGATTTGTTGCAAGGTCTCGCCGCCATGCCAGTCGTACAGCAGGTAGTAGGCCGAGCGGGTCTGGCCGTTGGGCAGTTCGTCGTGCAGCGCCACCAGGTGCTCGGCCACCTGGGACGACCCCATGCGCTTGGCCAGCCAGGCTTCGTGCGCGAGCATGGCGCGCTCGTCCTGGTCGTGCGCGCGGGCCGGGTTCAGCGTCTTCAAGGCGTACAGGGTTTTGCTGCCCGGGTCGCGCACCTGGTACAGCACATTGATGCCGTTGTCCGCCACCGGGGCGGTGACGGTCAAGCCGTCGATCTGCTCTCCCACCTTGAGCCGCGGCGGTATGGGCAGGGCCTGGGCCGCCCGGTTGGCGTCTTGCAAGGTGGCGTCCAGCAGGTCCACCACCCGCACCACCATGGACGTGATGTTGTCGGCGCTGCCATTGGCAAGGGCCGCGCTGGTGATGCCGGCGCAGGCGTCCTGGGTGCTGGCGCTGGCGGCCAGTTCGCACAGGCGGCGCTCGGTGAGCGAACCGTGCACGCCGTCGGTGAGCAGCACAAAAACGTCGCCCACGTGCAGGTCGCCCTGGGTGTAGTCCACCACCAGGTGGTCCTCGACACCCACGCAGCGCAACAGCTGGTGCTTGAAGTCCGGGTGGTTGACCACATGGTCGTGCGTGAGCAGTTGCGCCCGGCCCTCGCGCAGCAGATAGCAGCGGGTATCGCCCACGTGGGCCAGGGTGTACGACTGCCCGCGCAGCACCAGCGCGGTGAGCGTGGTCAGACCCATGGCGGGCTGGCGGCTGCGGTTCAGGCCCGAGAGCCAGGCGTTCTGCGCCCCGATCAGCCGGTCCAGCGCCACCGTGGTGTCCCAGGTCTCGGGGGTGTCGAAATAGTCGCGCACCAGGCTGGTCACTGTGGTCTGGGCCGCCTCCTTGCCCATGCCACCGGTGCTCACGCCATCGGCAATGGCCACGATGGAACCCATGTCCTCCTGCCCTGGCGGCGGCAACATGGCGGCGCAGAAATCTTCGTTGATCTCTTTGCGCCCTTTGAGCGAAACAAAGCCGATGTCGAGTTCAAAGGCCATGGCATGCCCTCGCCCGCCGAGCGCCGGGTTTTTCAGATCCCGGCGTGGGCAGCTTTGC
>NZ_JBFJMY010000114.1:0-11140 GCF_041633695.1 Hydrogenophaga sp. | reverse complement strand
CGTCGTCCGACACCAGCATGCCGCCACCCGAGGTGGTGATGATTTTGTTGCCGTTGAAGGAATAGACACCGAGACGGCCAAAACTGCCGCTGGCGCGGTCTTTGTATCGTGCGCCCAGCGATTCGGCCGCGTCTTCCAACACCGGCACGCCGTAGCTTTCGCAGATCGGCAGCAGCGCATCCATGTCGGCGCTCTGGCCATAGAGGTTGACCAGGATCACGCAGCGCGGCAGGCGGTTTTCGCGCTGCGCCCAGGCCAGGGCCCGCTCCAGCGCCTGGGGCGACATGTTCCAGCTCTGCGGCTCCGAGTCGATGAAAACCGGGCGTGCGCCGGCGTACAGAATCGGGTTGCAGCTGCCGACAAAGGTGAGCGAGGAGCAAAAGACGGTGTCGCCCGGTTGCACGCCGAGCAAGATCAAACCCAGGTGGATGGCGGCGGTGCCCGAACTCAGCGCTGCCGCGTGGCCCACGCCCACATGTTCGGCCAGTTCGCGTTCAAAGGCATCCACATGGGGGCCCAGCGGCGCGATCCAGTTGGTGCGAAAAGCCTCTTCCACGAACGCGGTTTCTTCTTCGCCCAGGTGCGGCGACGACAACCAGATGCGTTGCGACATCTCGCGCCGAAAGACCACGTCGACCGGTTTTTGAACCGCATTGAGCACCGGTACGTGGTCGATCTGGTGTTCGTCCATCATGGCCAGCACGCCCGCAGCGGTGGCGTCTTCGTGCACCACCAGCGGTGTTTGCGCGGGCAGCGCGCCCACCGGCGTGTTGTCGTCCAGGCCTTGCAACCGAGCGCGGCGCAGATCACCGTCGGTGAGAGTGCGCACCAGCACGCCTGGATCGCCGACCACCAGCAAGACGCCACGGGCTGTGCTGTCCAGCCGCTCCAGCGAGGCGCGCAGCGTGGTGCTGGGCGGCACACACAAGGCGTTGAATTCGGTTTGATTCATCCCATTCTCCTGGCCGGCACACCGACATAAACGCCCGCTTGCAGAATGTCTGCGCAGACCACTGCACCGGCGCCGACCACGGCACCGTCGCAAATTGAAACACCGGGCCGCACCACCGCGCCCGCACCCAGCAAGACCCGCGCGCCCACGCGCACGCCGCCGCCCAGCACCGCGCCGGGTGCGATGTGCGTGAATGCGCCTATGGTTACGTCGTGGTCCACCACCGCCGCATGGTTGACGATCACCCCCATGGCCAGGACCGCGCCTGGCGCCAGCACCGCTTGCGCGGCGACGAAACAACCGGCGGCGATCTGTGCGTGTGGCGATACGCAGGCCAAGGGGTGCAGCACGGAAACCAGCTGGTCCGGCCCCAGGGCCAGGCTCTCTTTTTCGCGCGCCGCGTTGTCGCCAATGGCCACGTGCAAGGCCTGTGGCCAGTGGCCCAGAGCGCCCATGGGGGTCAATGGCACGCCGGGCAGCAGTTCGCCCACACACAGCGCGTCGTTGCGGTCGGAGGCCTGTAGCCGCCAGGTGCCCGGCGTTCGCAGCAGGGCATCGGCCACCACGCGGGCGTGTCCACCAGCGCCGAACAGCAACAGGGCGGGTGTGTGTGTGGAGGGGTGTGCGGATTCAGTAGGCATTGGTTTTTTCCAGCACGCTGGCGTCCAGTGGCAGGGTGGCCAGGTGTTCCACAATGCGCGCGGCGGTCTGTCCGTCACCATAGCGGTTCACGGCTTCGAAGCGCGGTGCGTTCAAGGCCTGTGCCAGCGCTTTTTGCAGGGCGTCGCTTTGCAGCGGGGCGTCCACGGTGTTGGCATTGCGTTCGCGCAGGCGCTGGCGGTCGCCGATGTTGACCACCGGTGTGCCGAAGCTGGCCGCTTCGATGATGCCGGCCGAGGAGTTGCCAACCATGACCGCCGCGTGCCGCATGGCTTGCGCGAACAGGGGGCGGCCCAGGTGTGCCACGCGCCGCGAGCCGGCGGGCAGGGCGTGTTCGTCCAGCGCTTGCAGCACGCCCAGCGCACCGGCGTCGGCGTTGGGTTCCAGCCAGAGCACGGGCAGCCCTTGTTGGACCAAGGCGGCGATCAGGCTGCGGGTTTGTTCCCGCGCTTGTTCGGCTTGCTGCACCACCGGGTGGAAGACGGCCAGCACAAAGGGCTGGTGGGCGGGCATGCCGAGCGCGGCCAGGGCGGCTTCGCGCGGGCCTGCCGCCAGTTCCCGCAGGCCGTCGAGCCCGGGTGCACCCACCACATGGATGCGCGCTTCGGCTTCGCCCATGCGCAGCAGCCGTTGGCGCGAAGCTTCGGTGGCCACCAGGTGGTAGCTGCTCAGCTTGCTGATGGCGTGGCGCATGGGCTCGTCCACCGTGCCCGAGCGTTCACCGCCGTGGATGTGCACACAGGGCAGGCCCAGGTGCAGGGCCGCAATGGCGCCGGCCAGCATTTCGCCGCGGTCGCCCAGCAGCAGCAGCAGGTCGGGGCGCTGTGCTTCGAGCAGCTGGCCCATGCCTTGCAGGCATTGCGCCACGGCGGCACTCATGCTGGCGGGCGTGCGCGTGCTGACGTCCAGCGGCAGTTCGGCCGCCACGGGCAAACCTGCTGCGCGGATCTCGTCCACGGTGTGGCCGTGCGCGGCGCTCAGGTGCGTGCCGGTGACCGCCACCGCCACTTGCAGGGCGGGGTGTGAGGCAGCCAGTAACAAGGTGCTCTGCATCAAACCGAAATCGGCCCGGGTGCCGCTCAGGTAGAGCACCTGGCGCACGGCGGGGGTGGGGTGGGTGCTCAAGTGGCGTCCCCATCCTCAAAGTCGGACCAGTTGAGCACCGCGCCGGCCTGGACCGCGTGCTTGAGGCTGCGCCCCAGCAGTTGCGGCAGCTCGCGTGGCGGGATGCCGGTGGCGGGGCGTCGGCAAGCCAGCAGTTCGGCGGTGATCGTTTGCCCCGCTGCGATGTTTTGCGCGGCCACCACGCTGCGGCGCGCCACCTTTGCGGTGTCGCGTTCTTCGGGGCGGGGCGCCTTGATACCGTCGCCGAGCATGGCGCTGGTGCGCCGTATGCCTTGCACCATGCGGGCAAAGTCGCCCGGCTCCAGCGAGGCGCTGTGGTCCGGGCCGGGCATGTTGCGGTCCAGCGTGAGGTGCTTTTCGATCACGCAGGCACCCAGTGCCACCGCCGCCAGCGGCGCTTCTATGCCCAGGCTGTGGTCGGAGTAGCCGATGGCCACACCGAGTTCGCGCCGCATCTGGTGCATGGCGGTGAGGTTCAGGGTGTCGTCGTGGGCCGGGTAGGCCGAGGTGCAGTGCATCACCACCACCTGGTCGAGGTGTCCACGCGCGGCCCGGACCCAGGACAGCGCTTCGTGGATCTCGGCCATGGTGCCCATGCCGGTGGACATGAGCAGCGGCAGTTGCGTGGCGGCCGCGTGCTCGACCAGTGCCCGGTGCGTGAGTTCGCCCGACGACAGCTTGAAGCGTTTCACGCCCAGGCGCTGCAGCAGATCCACCGCGTCCAGCGAAAACGGGGTGGAGAAAAATTCGATGCCGATGGCCTGGCAATGGGCTTGTATCTGTGCGTGCTGCGCTTCGCTCAGCTCCAGGCCTTGCAGCAAGGCGAACTGGTCTTGCTCGCCGGTTTGCCGCGACTGGTATGCGGCCGTGGGCGCCCCCGGCACGACCAGGTCCTGGGCGCGAAAGGTCTGGAACTTCACCGCGTCGGCGCCCGCCGCGTGCGCCGCGTCGCACAGCGCCAGCGCCAGCGCCAGATCGCCGTTGTGGTTGACGCCGGCCTCGGCGATCACAAAAACCGGTGCGTGCTGGGCGCTCATGGTGTGGCTTTCCGGTGGCGCAGTGCTTGCCACTCTGCGAACTCGAAATCGTCCAGATCGTCGATGTCCACCGACTTCCAGCGCGGCATCTCGAACACGCCCATGTTCACGCTCCACAGGCCGTGTTCGGCGGCATGCGCCAGCGCCGCGCGCTGCCAGACGTAGATGGAACCGTTCAGCGCATACACGCCCGGTGCATCTTGTCGGCGGGTCTTGCCCGCGCCTTTGCTCAGGCGCATCCAGCCATCGGGCGCGGTTTCCACCAGGTTGAAATAGGGGTTGTCGGAGGCTTCGCGCACGCTCACCACCAGCGGCGCTTGCGGGCGCACCGACAAGGCGGCGGCGATGTCCGCGGTCTCGCGCAGGGGCGAGGTGGGTTGCAGGTCCACGATGCGCGCGATGCGCCGACCCTGGGCCTCCAGGTGCTGCACCAGGTGTTCGATCACCGGCAGCTTGGCCGCCTGATCGGTCGCCAGTTCGGCCGGGCGCAGATAAGGCACCAGGGCGCCAGCGGACCGCGCCACGTCGGCAATCGCTGCGTCGTCGGTGGAGACGTAGACCGATGCGATGCCGGAGCAGGCCAGCGCCTGTTCGATGCTGTGCACGATCAGCGGCTTGCCATTGAACGGGCGGATGTTCTTGCCCGGCAAACCCTTGCTGCCGCCGCGTGCGCAGATGGTGGCAATGGTGTCGGCGGTGGTGGACGGGTTCATCACAAGGCCATGAACTGTTGCAACATGTCCAGCCCCGCTTGCGCGCTGCGCTCGGGGTGGAACTGGCAACCAAACACGTGGTCGCGGGCCACGGCCGCGCAGATGCGCACTCCGTGGTAGTGGGTGTCGGCCAGCCGGTGCGCCTCGTCCAGCGGCACGGGCGCATACGAGTGCACGAAGTAGGCGTGTTCGCCTTCGGGCAAACGCGCCAGCGGCGTGTGCTGCCAAGAGGCGCGCTGTGCGGGCCGCTCCAGGCGGCTCCAGCCGATGTGCGGAATGCGCAAGGTCTGGCCATCGGGGGCTCGGGTGGGCACGGGCTGCACCCGGCCCGGGATCAGGCCCAGACCGGCGTGCTCGCCGTTTTCTTCGCCCACGTCCAGCAGCAGCTGTGCGCCCACGCAAATGCCGAGAAATGGCCGCTCGGCGGCCACGTGGCGGCGGATCAAATCGTCGAAACCCCGGTGCCGCACCGCGTGGGCCGCGTGCTCGAACGAACCCACGCCGGGCAGCACCATATGGCCGGGCAGATCGCCCACTTCGCTGGCCTGCTCCACCACCCGCACCTGTGCGCCGCAGTGTTCCAGCGCCCACACCACGTTGAGCAGATTGCTCATGCCGTAGTCGAGCACGGTGACCGGGCGCGCGCTCACAGCCGCACCTCCAGCCCTTGGTCGCGCGCGGCCTGTTTGATCTGCGGCAGCGTCATGCGATCCCAGTGCAGAGCGTCGGCGATCGCCACGCCCGAAGTACCCACCTCGGCGGCGCGCTTCAAGTCCAGCGGATCGCCAAAACCACCGCTGGCGATCACGGGCACACCGACCCGCGCGTTGACCGCTTGCAGCAGTTGGATGTCCAGCCCCCTGCGCGTGCCCTCTTTGTCCACCGCCGTGAGCAGGACCTCGCCCGCGCCCAGTTCCACGGCGCGTGCGATCCAGTCCACCACGTCCAGGCCGGTGCGTTCGCGCCCGTTGTCGGTGTAGGCCTCCCAGTGGCCGGGGCCGGTGCGCTTGGCTTCGACCGACAACACCATGCATTGCGAGCCAAAGCGCTGCGCCACTTCCGAGATCAGTTCGGGGCGCGCAATCGCGGCGGTGTTGATCGCCACCTTGTCGGCACCCGAGCGCAGGGCGGTGTGCACATCGGCCACCGAACGCAGACCCCCGCCCACGGTGATGGGCACAAAGATGCGGTGCGCGGCGCGGCGGATGATGTCGGACAGGCTGTTGCGCTGGTACAGGCTGGCCACGATGTCCATGAACACCAGCTCGTCGGCCCCCTGTTCGTAGTAACGCAGCGCAAAGGCCTGCGGATCGCCCACCACGCGCAGGCCCTCGAGCTGGATGCCCTTGATCAGATTGGGGCCCTTGATGTCGAGGCGGGGAATGATGCGCAAGCCGGGCATGGGATGGGGATCAAGCGCCGTCGAACACGGTGTGGCGCAGCTTCCACTGATCGTTCTCGCGCTTCCACAAGTGCGGTGAGCGGAAGGTGTCGGCCAGGCGCATGAAATAGTCACGGTCCATGGTGGGCGCTTCGAACATCTTGTTCGCCTGCGGAAATTCCTTGGCCGGGATGCTCAGGTAGTTGAAGATTTCCTCGGCGAAGCGCTCGGGGAATTCGCCGTCGTAGCGGCGCACCAGGGCCACGCCTTCGCCGCGATCGATGTCGCGCGATCGGATCTCCTGCGCGGCGTCGTAGGTGGCGCGCCCGATGCCGAACTTGGTGAAGGTGGTGTAGTAATGGAAGTCGTCGATGCGGTCGTCGATGCTGTTGTATTTGCTGTAGGTGCCCGGCGTGCGTTCGGGCGAAGCTTCAAAGCCGCCGTGCTCCACCGCGTAGTAGTAGCAGCTCTGCGGGTGCCACTTGAGGTAATAGCCCAGGTAATGCACCTCGACCTGTTTTTGCTGCATTTGCACGGGGTCGGCCGGCAGGTAGGGCAGCAGGTCTTGCTCTTCCAGTCCAAAGTCCTCGTACAGGCTTTTCAGCGAGGTGCCGCCCAGGAAAATCTCTGCCTTATTGGACGAGGTGAAGTACGACCAGTCGCGCTGGGCGCTGCTGGTGTCGCCAATCGGGTTGCCGTATTCGGCTTCGTTTTCACCGTACACCACGAACGGGATGTCGTGCAGCAAGGCCATCTTGGGCGCCAGCGATTTTTGCCCGAACATGAAGGCCTGGAACGGGTGGAACAGGTTGTCCACGGCGAGTCGGGTCAGCAGCCGGTGCACACGGCCATTGGGCGTCATCAGGTAGTTGTCGAACCCGGCGTGCAACCAGCTCTGGAAATTCTTCCAACCCCATTCGGTGTGCAGATGCGGTGCCCAGGTGACGGTGAGCGGGTGCATGCCAAAACGGGTCTTGAGCACATGCGAAGCGTAAAAGCTGTCTTTGCCGCCCGACCCGGGCAACAGGCAGTCGTAGCCGGAGCGGCTGCGGAACTTGTCGCACAACACGGCCAGCTGGTCTTCGCGGTCTTTCCAGTTGATGGCGCCGTCGTGCTTTTGTTCGGCAAAGCGGCAGGCATCGCACACGCCGTCTTCGTCGAAGGCGATGGTGGCCTTCTTGCTGGCCTTGGTGTGCTGGTATTCCACCGCCGAATTGGGGCGCTGGTTCGATATGACGCAGCGCTTGCAGAAATGCACGTGGCGCGGCAAGCCATACAGGATGCGGGCGTCGTCGTCGCTGGCCTCGAAGGCGGAGAGGTCTACAGGGGCGGGATTGGGAATGATGGACATGCGGCGACTGGGACCAATGGGGCCGAGGCGAATCGGCGGAGAAGGTGGACTTTTGGATTATAGGAACGCGGCCACCACCGAGAGTACCTGTTGCGTGGCAGAGACCGTGTTTTGCGCAGGACCACGGGGTTGGGCGACCCAGTGGTCCAGTGCCGGGTTCAAACCCTGAAGCGGCACCGCCTGGTCGGCGATGCCGTAGCGGGCCAGCGGCATGGCCTGGTCGAACACCGAACCGGTGACCTGGACCAGGCGGCAACCGGCCAGGTGGCCCTCCAGCCCGACGGTGGAGGTGAGGGTGACCACCACATCGGTGGCGTGCAGCAGCGGCGCCAGTGGCCAGCGCTGATCGGTCAGCACCACCCGCGGGTCATTGGGCAGCGCAGGCGGCGCTTCGCCCGCCCGCGTGCGCACCACCAGCACGGTGTCCGACCGCGCTTGCACCCATTGCACCAGTTGCGCCAGCGCCGCGCCGGGCAGTTGGGGACGGCCGGGGCGGCCATCAAAGGGGTGGGTGGCGGGTTCGACCTGGGTCGGCCAGAGCAGCACTTTTTTCGCGCCCCAGCCTTGCGATGCGCGCAGATCCTGCCCTTGCACAAGCACCTCGGGGCGGTTGATGGCGTCGAAGGCCGGGTTGCCGGTGATGGTGATCTGTTCTTCGCGTCGCCCGGCTGCGACCAGAAAGTCGCGCACCGATGCGTTGAGCACGCAGACCCGGTCGGCGTAGTCGGGCGCGCCTATCCACTGCACCTCGTCGATGGCGAACAAGTCCACCAGACAGATGGCCGGTATGCCCAGTGCGCGCGCGGCCAGCACCGCCGCACGTTCCGCGCGTGGCGCGTTGGTGGCCAAGACCAGATCGGGCGCGAGCTGGCGCAGCACGCGTGTGAGTGTCGGCACCGGCAGAAAGGCCTGACGGCCGCGCCGCTGGTAGTCGGCCGCAGCGGCTTCGGGTCCGACCGCAAGCTCCAGATCGGCGTAGGACAGGCCGAGGTAGGCGGCGGTTTCATCAGGATCGGCCACCGGGCCTGCCAGCCCTTGCATCAAGCGCCGCCCATGCGCCAGGGCGGCCGCATCGCCGGGCGTCACAAAGTCCTTGAATTGCACGGTCTCCAGACCCGCCGCGTGGGCCACCGGTGCGGCCGTGGTGAGCGCCAGCACCACCGGCTGCGCCAGGCCATGGGCTTGCAGTGCCTGCGCCACCGGCACCACCATCTGGATGTGACCGCTGCCGTAGGCGACCAGCAGCACCTTCTTCATGCCGCGGGTCCTCCGCTGGCGGAGCCTTGGTCCCACAGCGCCAGCGCCGCCAGAGCCCGCAGTTCGCGGGTGAAATTGGCCGATCCGTCGCGGTGCTGGTCCAGCAGGGCGGCGACGGCGGCGGGTTCGAACAGGCGGTTGATCACATCACTGCCTTGCAAGGTGTTGCGCAGCCAGCCGTGCAGCTCGCCTTTGAACCAGTCGCCCACCGGCACGGTGAACATCTGCTTTTTGCGGTAGGCCAGGTCTTCGCCGATCAAAGGTGCGGCGGCGCGTTTGAACCAGTGTTTTTTGTCGCCACCGGCCGAGAGTTTGGTGTCGCCGCGCGAGCGAAAGGCGAATTCCATCATGTGCCAGTCGAGAAACGGCGTGCGCGCTTCGATGCTCACCGCCATGCCCATGCGGTCGGGCTTGACGAGGTTGTTGCCGCTGAGCAGCAGCTGCATGTCGAGGTACAGCGCCTGGTTGACGCGGTCGAAATGGCGGGCCTCGTCGAACCAGGGTTTGGCCGCTGCGTTGAAGCTGTCGATGCCGTCGAGCAGCTTGCGCACGGCGGGCCGGTACAGCGCGGATTTGGCGTCGGGACTGAACAGCGAAATGCTGTCGAAGTAGCTGCGTGCGAACCCGCTGGGCGGCAGGGCCAGGGCATCGGGCCGTGCAAAAAACTGGGCGTATTTGTCGTAGCCGGCAAACAGTTCGTCTCCGCCGTCGCCGGTCAGCACCACTTTCACGTGGTGGGCGGCCAGTTCGCTCACACGCAGCGTGGGCATGAACGACGCGTCGCCGTGCGGCTGGTCCAGGTGGTGCAAGACCATGGGCCAACGTTGCAGCATATTGAGCTCGGCCACTTCGCGCGTGTGGTTGCAGCCAAAACGCTGGGCCGCCTGCAAGGCATAGGCCGACTCGTCGTAGCGCGGGTCTTCGAAGCCGATGCAAAAGGTCTTGACCGGTTCTTTCACGTGCCGCGCCATCAGGCCGACGATGGTGCTGGAATCGACGCCACCGGAGAGAAAGGCGCCAAAGGGCACATCGGCGCGCAGGCGGATGCGTGTGGCGTCGTCCAGCAAGGCCATGAACTCTTCGGACCAGGCGTCAAAGCCGAAATCCTGTTCTTGCTGGTCGGCCAGACGCCACCAGCGTTCGGTGTGCACGTGGGTGCCGCGTGTGTACTTGTGCCAGGTGCCGGGCATGAGGTGGCGCACGCCGTCAAACGCGGTCCAGGGCGCCGGAATGTAGTTGAACGTCAGGTAGTGGTGTATCGCTTCCAGGTCCATGCCCCGGCGCTGCCCACCGAGCGCAGGCCACAAGGCCTTGATCTCGGAGCCGAACACCATGCGCTGGCCGTCGTCGAACACGTACAGCGGTTTGACGCCGATGCGGTCGCGCGCCAGATACAGGGCGTCTTCGCGCGCATCGTAGATGGCGATGGCGAACATGCCGTTGAGCTTTTTCAGGCAGGCCATGCCGTCGCGTTCGTAGAGGCGCAGGATGACCTCGGTATCGGAATGCGTGTCCAGCCGAACGCCCTGGGCGCGCAACTCGGCGGCGAGTTCGACGTGGTTGAAGATCTCGCCGTTTTGCACCACGGTGATGCGGCCGTCGTCGCTCACAAAGGGCTGGTGCCCGCCGCCGATGTCGATGATGGACAGGCGCCGGTTGCCCAGGGCCACGCCGCGTGGCGGCTGGTGGCGAATGCCCTCGTCGTCGGGCCCGCGGTGCACCAGGGTTTGGGCCATGGCACGCAAGGCTTCTTCAGGCAGGGCTTGTTGCCTGCGGTCCCAGTAGCCGAAGATGCCGCACATCAGTTGGCTCCTTTGCCGCTGAGGCGGGCCACGGTCCACCAGGCGATTTTCAGATCCAGCCACAGCGATTGTTCGCGCGAGTAGCGCAGGTCGGCTTCCAGCCGCTGGGCGGGTGTGGAGTCGGAGCGGTACAGCGCTTGCGCCAGACCGGTGATGCCGGGGCGCACACTGCAGCGTTGCGCCCAGTCGCCGGGTGTGTAGAGCGCGCGCTGGGCGGGCACGTCGGGGCGCGGCCCCACCAGGCTCATGTCGCCCCGCAGCACGTTGAGCAACTGGGGCAGTTCGTCCAGGCTGGTGCGGCGTATGAAGCGGCCCACGCGGGTGATGCGGGGGTCGTGGGCGGCGGTGAAGTAAGGACCGGTGCTGGCAGCGTCTTTCACCATGCTGCGGAACTTGAACATGCCGAATTCGCGGTCGCCCAGGCCTATGCGGGTCTGGCGAAAGAACACCGGCCGGCCACTTTCCAGGGCCACGGCCAGCGCCGTCAGCAGCAACAAGGGGCTGAGCAGCAACAAGGCCAGCAGGGACAGCAGGGCGTCGAGCAAGCGCTTCATGGGCGCTGCTGGGCATCTGCGCCCATGGCGCGCGCGATCCCGTCGATGGTCGCGGCGATGCGCAGCCGGTCTGCCTCCACCTGCAGCGGGCTGCGATGTTGCAATGTGGTTTCGGCCTGGCGCAGCTGGGCGATTTCAGCTTCAAAGACCGCGTTCGAATCCGCGCGGTGGAAGGTGCGCGAGAGGATCACGGCTTGCGAACCCAGTCGCAGGTGTTCGGCCAGCACATCGCGGCCGGGCAGCAAGCCTTCGTCCAGCCGCGCGATGCCACCAAACCCCAGGCGCAAGCCTTGGGCGTGCACCCGCCG
>NZ_JBFJMY010000113.1:0-11153 GCF_041633695.1 Hydrogenophaga sp. | reverse complement strand
TTCGGCTTGCCCAGCAACGGGTGTAGCACGCGCGTGAGCGCCTTCTTGATATGTCCAACTGGCCGGTCGCCTACCAAGACCCGGCCAGCTACGCCGCGCGCGCGCTCGAAGGCCTGTGGCGCGCCTCCGGCGGCTCGCTCACCGGCACCGTGCGCCCGGGCCTCACGCCACCCGGTGTGCGCCTGCTGCACGAAGCCCGCTCGCTGCGGCTCGCCGAGATCATCACCGACGTCAACCAGTGGAGCAACAACGTGATGGCCCAGCAGGTCTTTCTCACGCTGGGCCGCTTCAAACCCTCGGCCGTGGCCGCGCCCGGCAGCGCGGCCAACGAACTGGCGCCGCTGCGCGTGGCCCGGTTCGAGCGCTCGCGCGAGGTGGTGGCCGACTGGTGGGGCCGCACCTTTGGCACGCGCCTGACGGCACCGGTGCTGGAAAACGGCTCCGGCCTTTCCCGCACCGAGCGCATCACCCCGCAAGCACTCATGGGCCTGCTGCGCCACGCCGCCCGCCACCCCCAGGGCGCGCAATTCATCGCCTCGCTCTCGGTGGCCGGTGTGAGCGGCACGGCGGCCCGCATGGCGCGCGGCAGCGACAGCGCGGCGCGTGGCAACGCCTGGCTCAAGACCGGCACGCTGCGCGACGTCACCGGTGTGGCCGGCTACGTGCTGGCACGCAACGGCAAGCGCTATGTGGTGGTCGGTTTCGTCAACCACCCCGATGCGCCCAGTGGCCGCCCCGCGCTGGAAGCGCTGGTGGAATGGACCGCCGCGCAGACCGACTGAACCCCAAGCCCTGGCGCCCACTACCCCATGCCCATCGACAACCTCCTCGGCTACGGTGCCGCCTTTCTCACCACGGTGAGCTTTGTGCCCCAAGCCTGGCTCACCTTCAGAACGCGCGATGTCAGCGGTATTTCGCTGAGCATGTATTGCGCCTTCACCCTGGGCATCGCCCTGTGGCTGCTGTACGGCCTGGCCCTGGGTGCCTGGCCGATCGTGGTCGCCAACGCCATCACCCTGATGCTGGCGCTGGGCATCCTGGTCATGAAGCTGCGCTTCAGGAACTGAACCGCCCTCTCGCACAGGTTCGGCGGGCGCGCCAACCGCACCCGCGTTAACCCTCTGGACCAGCCAAAACACCGCCGGTACAGTCTTGCAGACAAAAGAACGGTCGTTCTTTTGTACGTATTCACAGGGGACTCATCATGATTTTTCGCACCCGTTTGGCGGCACTCTCCGCCGCAGCGGCCTTGGTTCTGGCGGCCTGTGGTGGCGGTCACGACTACACGCAGGTGGTCTCGTTCGGCGACAGCCTGAGCGACGTGGGCAGCTACAAGACCGCCGGTATCGCCGCTGTCGGCGGTGGCAAGTACACCGTCAACGGCCCCGAGGGCAAGGTCTGGGTCGAACGCCTGGCCGAACGCCTGGGCCTGGCCATGCCCTGCGCGGCACAGACTGGCTTGAACGCCAGCGGCTCCCTGGCCTCGTTTGTGGGCGCCGTGACCACCCAGGCCAACTGCACCGGCTATGCGCAAGGCGGCTCGCGCGTCACCAACCCCATCGGTCCTTGGAACGCGGCCCTCAAAGCCTCCAGCGATGCGACCACGGCCTTCCAAGGCCAGCTGGGGCAGCTGACCGTGCCACTCACCACCCAGGTCGCCAACCACCTGGCCGCCAACGGGGGCCAGTTCCGGTCCAGCGCGCTGGTGCTGGCGCTGGCCGGGGGCAACGACCTCTTCATGCTGGCGGGCGGCATACCGGCCCGGGTGGCGGAACTGATGGGGCAGAGCATGACGCAACAGCAGGCCACACAGACCGCTGCGGGCGAAGCGGTGCAGGCCATGGGTGTGGCCGGCGGTGAACTCGCGGCCCTGGTCAAGAACCAGATGCTGGCCAAGGGCGCTACCCGCGTGGTGGTGGTCAACCTGCCCGACGTCAGCCTGACCCCGAGCAGCGTGGCCGAGGGCACGGCGGCCCAGGCCCTGACCAAGTCCATGACCGAGGCATTCAACACCCAGCTGGCAGCGGGTCTGGCCAACACGCCCGGCGTGCTGCAAGTGGACGCCTTCACACGCAGCATCGCCCAGGCGGCCAAGCCGTCCGAATACGGGCTGACCAACCTGACCACACCGGCCTGCGACAAGACCTCCAGCCTCAATCCGTTCCAGGGTTATTCGCTGACCTGCACCACCGCCAGCACGCTGGTGGGCACCGACGTCTCGCACTACGCCTACGCCGACACCGTGCACCCCACGCCGTACGCACACCAGTTGCTCTCAAATTTCGTGATTGCCGAAATGCAACGCAAGGGCTGGCTCTGACCATCGACGGGCCGGGGAGCATGCCAAGAAAAAGGCCCGGTCGAACCGGGCCTTTTTTATGGACGGCGGCTGTTCCGCCTGCCACCACTTACCAGCGTTTGACGATCTGGTCGTAAGCGTGGTTGCCAAAGAGGCGGTGCGCCGCTGGCGTGGGGTGTGTCTGGTCGGCAAACAGGTACAGCGCCGGGTCAGCCCCCGCCACCAGATCGCCCGACGCCGCCGTGCACGAAGTGGCCGGATCGGCCAGGCAGACCGCTGCGGTCGCGTTGGTCAAACCATAACCGCCGGGGTTCTCCACCAACAGATTGATGTACGACGCCGTGTCCACAAACAGCACGTTGGCGCCCAGATCGCTGGCATCGGTCTTGAAGCCGTCGTTGATCTGCTGCGCCGCTTCGGTAAAGGCGGTTTGCTGCGCCTGCGCAATCGCCAGCGGCGACTTGCCCATGTCGTAAACACCGGCCACCAGCAGGTATTTCACGCCACCGGTCACCAGGCGGTGCACCTGCGCGGCAAATGCCTTGCCCTCGGCCTTCAAGGTGGCCAAGGCCTGGGCCTGGGTCTGGGTCGCGGCCTTCACGGCGGCCATGGCGCTGACGACGCCGGCCATGGGGATGTTGATCAGCACCACGTCGTTGGCGCCCGGTGTACCGGCGCCCAAAAACGCGCCCACCTGGGCTTCGATGCTGGGCGCGGCGCCCGACACCACGGAGCCGCCCTGCGCATAACCCGCGCCGCCCGACCCCACGTCGGCCACGCTCAGGTTGTAGCGTCCGGCCAGCTGCAAGGCCCAGATATTGGTGCTGCCGTCGTTCACCGTGTAGCGCGATGCGCCCAGGTAGCTCAAGCCGTCGCCGAGCACGATGAAACGGCTGGGCCGCAAGGCGGAGACGATGTCGCCCGAGCCACCGCAGGCACTCAGCAAGGCGGGGCCCGCCAGCACCGCCGTGGTGGCGAGCAGACCACCGCGCAGGAAGCGGCGACGCGAAGCGGGTGGGGTGGCGGAGGAGGCGGTTCGGTTCTTCATGTTCACTTTCACTGGACCACGGAGCCATGAACGCTTCACGGCCAGCAGGTGGTCTCGGTCAAACAGGGGGTGGCAAGCCCGCTATCTTATCGGCTGGCCGCACACGCAAGGGCAGCGCACCCGGACTTTGCCCGAACTTTGCGCAAACTTTGGGCAAGCGGCTTCACGCCGCCGCCCGCACCAGCCGGTCGCGCACGCCGTCCCAGTCCGGCCCGGGTGGTGGCGCTTCGACCCAGATCAGGCGCACATCCGGACGGTCCAGTGCGCGCAGCACGGCAAACAATTCCTGGGCGCAGGCCGCAGCATCGCCCGGCATGGTCCGCCGCGCCACACCGGCGCCGGTTTTCACGGCGGCGCTGGCGTAGACCGCGATGTGGCTGGCATTCGCCCCCAGCACATCGAGCGCGGTTTGCAGGGACCGGGCGTCCATGATGCGCACCCGGGCCTGGGGCGCGTAGTGCGACTCCAAGGTGCCAGAGGCGCGTGGCGCGGCTTCGTCGCGGCCCGCCACCGCCTGGCCACAGGCCACCGCGATCTGTTCGGGCGTGAGCATGCCGGGACGCAGCAAGACCGGGCGGCCCCGGCTGCAGTCCACGATGGTGGATTCGATGCCCACCGGGCAGGCGCCGCCGTCCAGAATGAGCAGCTGCTCGTCGCTCAGGCCGGCAAATTCATCGGCCACGTGTTGCGCCGTGGTGGGGCTGACACGGCCAAAACGGTTGGCGCTGGGCGCGGCCACGCCGTTCACCCCTTGGGCACGGGCCGCTGCCAGCAGCGCCTGCGCCACCGGATGCGAAGGGCAGCGCAAGCCCACCGAATCCTGTCCCCCCGCCGCCACCGCAGCCACCTCGGCGCGGCGCGGCAGGATGAGGGTGAGCGGCCCGGGCCAGAAGGCCTGCATCAGGCGCAGGGCAAAAACCGGTAGCTCGCGGGCATAGGGCGCCACCAGGGCCGCCCAGTCCGGCGCTGGGCCCACGGCTTGCGCATGCGGCGCGGCCAGGTGCACGATCAGCGGGTGGTTGCTGGGGCGGCCCTTGGCGTCAAAAATGCGCTGCACCGCGCTGGCGTTGTCGGCATCGGCGGCCAGGCCGTACACGGTCTCGGTGGGCATGCCCACCAGCGAGCCGGCCGCGAGCCGCTGCGCGGCCGCCGCGATGGCGGCGGGATCTTGGGCAGGCAGCAGCAAGGCCATGTCAGTGCACGCCCGCGCAACGCAACACCGGCTCGACGCTGCTGTGCGCCAGAGCGGGTCCGAGGTGCTGACGGCGTTTCGGGCGGTGTTTCATGCGTCCAACGCGGGCAGGCCCAGCAGGGTCAACGCCTGGGCCGCGGTTTCGCGCACCTCGGCCACGGTGGCGGCGGTGATGTTGAGGTGGCCCATCTTGCGCCCGGGCCGCGCGCTCAGCTTGCCGTACAGGTGCAAATGCACGCCCGGCAAGGCCAGCAACTGGGCCCAGGGCGGCGACACCGGCTGTTCGCTGGCCTGGGCACGCACCGCGTTGGGCGCGAACCAGAGCTCGCCCAGCAGGTTGACCATGATGGCCGGACTGTGCTGGCGCGGCGTGGTCAGCGGCAGGCCGGCCAGGGTGCGCACCTGGGCCTGGAACTGCGACACGTCGCAGGCGTCTTGCGTGTAGTGGCCGCTGTTGTGCGGGCGTGGCGCCATCTCGTTGACGATCAGGTCTTGCCCACCCTGGCCATCGTCGACCACGAAGTACTCCACGCACAGCACCCCCACGTAATGCAGGTGGTGGGCAATGGCCACGGTGCTGGCGGTGGCCCGTTCGGCCAGCGCAGCGGAAACGGCGCCCGGGTAGACCTCGGTCAGCGCCAGGATGCCTTCGTGGTGGGTGTTCTTCTGCACCGGGAACGCCACCACCTGGCCGTCGGCGCCCCGCGCCACCAGCACCGAACATTCGGCGCGCAAGGGCAGCATTTTTTCCAGCACACAAGTCACCTCGCCCAGCTGCTGCCAGGCGGCGGCCAGCGCTTCGCGTGTGGCCACCCGCACCTGGCCTTTGCCGTCGTAACCCAGGCGCGCGGTTTTCAGAATGCCGGGCAGCAGATCGGCGGGCACCGCCGCCAGTTGGGCGGCGTTTTCGATCGCCGCGTGGGGCGCGGGCGACACGCCGCTGAGCGGCGCGCAGGCCACAAAGTGCGCTTTTTCGGCCAGCCGATCCTGGGCCACCGCCACCGCCGTGGCAGAGGGCGCCACGGGCCGGTGCGCGCCCAGCGTCACCAGCGCGGGCGCGGGCACGTTCTCGAACTCGGTGGTGATGGCATCGCAGCGCTGCATGAGCTGGGCCAGGCCTTGCTCGTCGCCGTAAGCGGTCTGGATGTGGAAGTGGCTCAGCAGGCCCGCCGGGCTGGCCGTGTCCGGGTCCAGCACCGCCGTGAAATACCCCATGGCCTGGGCCGCCTGCACGAACATGCGCCCCAGCTGGCCGCCGCCCATCACGCCCAGGGTGATTTGTTGTCCGGTGGCCGAGGTGCTGCCGGGGAGAAGGGTTTTGAGACTCATAAATACAGTTCCAGATGGCCGACAAACAGCTGCGTCCCGTTCCCTTGACCGCCCACACAGCGGAACCGACAGGACAGCGCCGAGCTGCGGGAGGGGCTCATGCCCCCGGTAGGATCATGGCGCGCGCGGCGTCGGTCTGGCGCACACGGTAGGCTTCGAGTTGTTCGCGCAGCGCCGGATTCTCGCCAGCCAGCATGGCCACCGCAAACAGCGCCGCGTTGGCAGCGCCTGCCTGGCCAATGGCAAAGGTGGCCACCGGAACGCCCTTGGGCATTTGCACGATGCTGTGCAAGGAATCCACGCCACTCAGGTGTTTGCTCGCCACCGGCACGCCCAGCACCGGCACCACGGTTTTGGCCGCCAACATGCCCGGCAGGTGGGCCGCGCCGCCCGCGCCCGCGATGATGGCTTTCAGGCCGCGTCCGGTGGCGGCTTCGGCGTAGGCGAACATGTCGTCGGGCATGCGGTGCGCCGAGACCACGCGGGCCTCGTGCGCGATGCCAAATTCCTGCAGGATGTGCACGGCGTGCTGCATGGTGTCCCAGTCGCTGCTGGAACCCATGACCACGCCCACTTGGATGGAATCCATGATCGAGCCTCTGAACGCGCCGCCCGTCGGCGACACATGAACCCACGAAGGGCGGTGAACGGCCTTGACCGCAAGAAGACCCGGCAGGTCTCCGGTAAAGTGTCGATTTTACGATTCGCGCCGCAGCCGCTTGCGCGCGTTGGCCGACCCCGCGCCCGCACACCCTCTCCGAGACCCACCATGATCAACGTCACCACCGCCAATTTCGAAGCCGAAGTCATCGCCGCTTCGCACAGCATCCCCGTGCTGGTGGACTTCTGGGCCCCCTGGTGCGGCCCTTGCAAAGTCATAGGCCCGCTGCTGGAAAAAATCGAAACCGCCTACGCCGGCCGCTTCAAGCTGGTGAAGATCGACTCCGACCAGGAACAACAACTCGCCGGTGCCTTCGGTGTGCGCAGCATCCCCACTTGCGTGCTGCTCATGAACGGCCAGCCGGTGGACGGCTTCATGGGTGCAGTGCCCGAGGGGCAGATCAAGGAGTTCCTGGACAAACACCTGCCGCCAGCCGAGGTGCTGGAAGCCGAAGTGACCGAACTCGGCACCACCGACGCGCCCGCGCCGGGCACACCCGAAGACCGGCTGGAGGAGCTGCGGCTCACGCTGGCCAAGGACGCCGAGAACGACGACGCGCGCTTCGAACTGGTCAAGCTGCTGCTCGCCCAAGGCGAGGACGACGAAGCCAAGGTCGCGTTCGCACCCGTGATCGCCAAGGCCGTGGCGGTGCGCCGCCTGGATTCGCTGCAGCGCTGGATGCATGCCCGCGACGCGCAGATCGACATGGCCGAGCCGACGGCCCGCATGGCCGAGCTGCAAGCCGCCATCGCCACCAACAAGCGCGACTTCGAAGCCCGCTTTGCCCTGGCCCAGTTGCACATGGCCCAGAACCACTGGACCCAAGCCATGGACGAGCTGCTCGACATCCTGATGCGCGACAAGACCTGGAACGAGGACCTGGCGCGCAAGACCTACGTGGCCATCCTCGACATCATCGAGCCGCCCAAGGTCCAGGTGGCCGAAGGCCAGGTGCCACCGGAAGACCCGACGGTGGCGAGCTACCGCCGGCGCTTGTCGAGCGTGGTGTTGAGCTGAACGCGCAACGGCGCTCGGAGCCGCTTTCGGTGCGCCGAAGCGAACGCCGCAGCGCTTGAAAGGGCGCCCCCTTTGAAGGGGGTCGCGCGCAGCGCGACCGGGGGGTGGGTCAGCCTAAACCCGCTGATCGGTCGAAGGCTTCTTCCAGAGGTTGATGCCGCCGTCCACCGCGTGCTGGTCGATCGCGGCCAGTTCGTCGGCGCTGAAGGCCAGGTTTTTCACCGCCCCCACCAGTTCCACGATCTGCGCCGGTCGGCTCGCGCCGATCAGGGCCGAGCTCATGCCGGGCTGGCGCAGCACCCAGGCCACCGCCATTTGCGCCAGGCTCTGGCCACGCGCTTGCGCGATCTCATTCAAGGCGCGCACATGCGCCAGGTTTTGCTCGTTCAGGTGTTCGGCTTTCAAGGAGCCGCCGCCGGGCTGGTTGATGCGGGCGTTGTCCGGAATGCCGTTCAGGTACTTGTCGGTCAGCAGCCCCTGGGCCAATGGGCTGAAGGCGATGCAGCCCACGCCCTCGGCTTGCAAGCTGTCCAGCAGTTCTTCTTCGACCCAGCGGTTGAGCATGCTGTACGAAGGCTGGTGGATCAGCAGCGGCACACCCATCTGGCGCAGCAGGGCCGCGGCCTCGCGTGTCTTGCTGGCCGAGTAGCTGGAAATGCCCACGTAGAGCGCCTTGCCTTGCTGCACGGCGGTGGCGAGCGCACCACTGGGTTCTTCCAACGGGGTGTCGGCGTCGAAGCGGTGGGAATAAAAAATGTCCACGTAGTCCAGGCCCATGCGCTTCAAGCTCTGGTCCAGGCTGGCAAGCACGTATTTGCGCGAACCACCGCCCTGGCCGTAAGGGCCCGGCCACATGTCCCAACCGGCTTTGCTGGAGATCAGCAACTGGTCGCGGTAGGGCCGAAAGTCGCGCCGCAGGTGTTCGCCGAAATTGGTCTCGGCGCTGCCGTAGGGCGGGCCGTAGTTGTTGGCCAGGTCGAAGTGGGTGATGCCCAGGTCGAAGGCGGTGCGCAGCATGGCACGCTGCGTTTCCATGGGCGTGGTGTCGCCAAAGTTGTGCCACAGGCCCAGGGTGATGGCGGGCAGTTTGAGGCCGCTGTTGCCGCAGCGGCGGTAAGGCATGGTGTCGTAACGGTGGGTGGCGGCTGCGTACATATGGTGTCTCCTGTGTCGGCGCGAAAGGGGAAGCGCACACTCTACCCAGTAACCACGTGGTAACGCCACTGCGACCAAGATATCCCTGAAAAGCTACGAAGCACCGTCACCTTCACCGGGATCGCGATGCGCAACAAGCGCCAGCCCCCACCCAGGGCACTCGAGGATCCGGCTCCGCCGGTCCCAGAGTGCGCCCCCCTCAGGGGGGACGCGCCAAGGGCGCGCAGCGGGGTTACTTGGATACAGGCATCACGAACTCGGCGCCCTTGCCGATCGATTCGGGCCAGCGCTGCATGATGGACTTTTGCTTGGTGTAGAAGCGCACGCCCTCTTCGCCATAGGCGTGCATGTCGCCGAACAAGCTCTTCTTCCAGCCGCCGAAACCCTGCCAGGCCATGGGCACCGGAATCGGCACGTTGATGCCCACCATGCCGACCTGGATGCGGCGGGCGAACTCGCGCGCCACGTTGCCGTCGCGGGTGAAGCAGCTCACGCCGTTGCCGAACTCGTGGTCGTTGATGATTTGCACGGCGTGGGCGAAGTCGGGCACGCGCACGCAGCTCAGCACCGGGCCGAAAATTTCTTCTTTGTAGATCTTCATGTCGGTGCGCACGTGGTCAAACAGCGTGCCACCCATCCAGAAACCTTCTTCGCAACCTTCACCGGTCTGGCGTGCGTCAAAGCCCCGGCCGTCGACCAGCAACTGGGCACCTTCTTTCGCCCCCGCTTCGATGTAGCCGGTGATGCGCTGGTGCGCCGCAGCGGTGACGATGGGGCCCATCTCGGCGGCCAGGTTGCTGCCGTTCAAAACCTTGAGGGCCTTGGTGCGTTCGATCAGCTTGGGCATGATCTTGTCGGCCACGTCGCCCACCAGAACCGCCACGCTGATGGCCATGCAACGCTCGCCGGCCGAGCCGTAGGCCGCGCCGATCAGCGCGTCCACGGCCTGATCCAGGTCGGCATCGGGCATCACCACCATGTGGTTCTTGGCGCCACCCAGGGCTTGCACGCGCTTGCCGTGGTGGGCGCCGGTTTCGTAGATGTAGTTGGCGATCGGCGTGGAGCCGACGAAGCTGATGGCTTTCACATCGGGGTGCACCAACAGCGCATCCACCGCCTCCTTGTCGCCCTGGACCACGTTGAACACACCATCGGGCAGACCGGCCTGCTTGAACAGGTCGGCCATGAACAGGCTGGCGCTCGGGTCGGTCGGGCTGGGCTTCAAGATGAAGGTGTTGCCGGCGGCGATGGCCACGGGGAACATCCACATGGGCACCATGACGGGGAAGTTGAACGGCGTGATACCGGCCACCACACCCAAGGGCTGGCGCAGCGTCCAGTTGTCCATGCCGGTGCTGACCTGGTCGGAAAAATCGCCCTTGAGCAGCTGCGGCATGCCGCAAGCGAACTCGATGATGTCGATGCCGCGCGCCACTTCGCCCTGCGCATCGGTGAAGACCTTGCCGTGCTCGCCGGTGATCATGTGGGCCAGTTCGTCCTTGTGCTGGTTCACCAGCTCCAGAAACTTGAACATCACCCGGGCACGGCGGATCGGCGGCGTGTCGGACCAGGCCGGGAACGCGGCCTGGGCGGCGGCGACTGCGACATCCACATCGGCCCCGTTGGCCAAGGCCACGCGGCCGGTGACGGCGCCGGTGGCGGGGTTGAAGACGTCTTGTGCCCGCGCAGACGAACCCGCGGCGGACGCGCCTGCGATGTAGTGGTTGATCGCGGTGATGGGGGAAGTGCTCATGGTGTGTCTCGTGTAGGGGTTGCGACGGAAAGCTGGGATCAGTGTAGGAACAGAGCGCCTGCGGTACAACCCATAAAACCTGAATTGATTGTTCAATATAGTGAACAATAGACGCATGAACGAGCAAAAAACTCAGGAACTCTGGAGCCATTTCCATTGGCTGGGCGTGTTGGCCCAACAAGGCAGCTACACCGCTGCGGCCGCCCGCCTGGGTGTGAGCAAAGCCGCCATGAGCCAGCGCATCGCCGAACTGGAGCGCATGGCCGGCGTGTCGCTGGTGCAGCGCACCACGCGCAGCGTGCGCCTGACCGAGGCCGGGCAGCGCCTGGTGGACGACACACGCGCTTCGTTTGAGCACATTGCCCAGTCGTTCTCGCGGGTGCGCGATCTGGCGGGCGCGCCGCGCGGCCTGCTGCGTGTGACCGCGCCGGTGGCCTTTGCGCGCCAGCAGCTGGTGCCCCGCTTGTCCGATTTCATGCGCCAGTACCCCGAGGTCCGGTTGGAGCTGGACATGGCGGACCGGCTGTCGTCGCTGGCCACCGAGGGCTTTGACCTGGCGATCCGCCACACCGCCAACCCACCCGACACCCACGTGGCCTGGACGCTGTGCGCCACGCGCTCGGTGCTGGTGGCCAGCCGCGCCTACCTGCGCCGCCAGGGCGCGCCTGAGGTTCCGAGCGATCTGGCGCGGCACAACTG
>NZ_JBFJMY010000112.1:0-11160 GCF_041633695.1 Hydrogenophaga sp. | reverse complement strand
GTCGGGCGCAGCGGGGCGGGCAAGACGACCCTGGTGAACCTGCTGCCCCGCTTCTACGATGTCGTCGGCGGGCGCATCACGATCGACGGCCGTGACATTCGCGACGTGTCCCTGGCCAGCCTGCGGGCCCAGATCGGCATTGTGCCCCAGGAGACCGTGCTTTTCTCGGACACGGTGCTGGAGAATATTCGCTACGGCCGTCTCGACGCCACGCGGGCCGAGATCGAGGCCGCCGCCGCGGCCGCCAATGCCCACGACTTCATCCGCGAAGAGCTACCCGACGGCTACGCCACGCGTGTGGGCGAACGGGGTATCAAGCTCAGGGCGAACGGGTCATAAAGCTCAGAGGGAAGGGGGCACCCAGCGCAGAGCGAACGCTTCATCCAACCAAGCCCAAACGGTTCCTGCTTCATGGAACTGAACCCAAAGCGGGCTGCCCGGTATGGCCTTGATCTGGATCAAGGCCGCCGCAGCAAGCGGGTTGCTCAATGGGCTGAGGGTTGAAAACCGGTGGATCAATGCCACATGCTCATCAACCGACCCTATACGGAGTGACCCTTTATGCGACTCGACAAACTCACCACCAAGTTCCAGGAAGCGCTGGGCGAAGCCCAGACCTTGGCGCTCGGCGCCGACCACGCCTATATCGAACCCAGCCATTTGTTGCTCGCCATGCTGCGCCAGGCCGACGGGCCCCAGTCGATGCTGCAGCGTGCCGGCGTCAATGTGCAAGGCCTTGCCAAAGCGGCCGAGGCCGCGGTGAAGCGCCTGCCCGAGGTGCAGGGGCAAGACCAGGTGCAGGTGGGCCAGGAGCTGGCCAAGCTCTTGCAGGCGACCGAAAAAGAAGCCATCAAGCGCGGCGACCAGTACATTGCCGGCGAACTGTTTTTGCTGGCGGTGGCCGACAGCAAGGGCGATCTGGGCCGTGCCGCGAACGAAAACGGGCTCACCCGCAAGAGCCTGGAGAAGGCGATCGAAGCCGTGCGCGGCGGCCAGAGCATGGACAGCCCGGAGGCCGAAGGCCAGCGCGAGGCGCTCAAGAAATACACGCTCGACCTGACCGAGCGCGCCCGCATGGGCAAGCTCGATCCGGTGATCGGGCGCGACGACGAAATCCGCCGCGCCATCCAGGTGCTGCAGCGCCGCACCAAGAACAACCCGGTGCTGATTGGCGAACCCGGTGTGGGCAAGACCGCCATCGTCGAAGGCCTGGCGCAGCGCATCGTGGCCGGTGAAGTGCCCGATTCGCTCAAGGGCAAGCGGGTGTTGAGCCTGGACATGGCTTCTTTGCTGGCAGGCGCCAAGTTCCGTGGAGAGTTCGAGGAGCGTCTGAAAACCGTGCTGAACGAGCTGGCCAAGGACGAAGGCCAGACCATTGTGTTCATCGACGAGCTGCACACCATGGTGGGCGCGGGCAAGGCCGAAGGTGCGATGGACGCGGGCAATATGTTGAAGCCTGCGCTGGCCCGGGGCGAGCTGCATTGTGTGGGCGCAACCACGCTGGACGAGTACCGCAAGTACATCGAGAAGGACGCGGCGCTGGAGCGGCGCTTCCAGAAGATCATCGTGGGCGAGCCCAGTGTGGAGGCCACCATTGCCATCTTGCGCGGCTTGCAGGAAAAGTACGAAGTGCACCACGGCGTGCAGATCACCGACCCGGCCATTGTGGCGGCGGCCGAGCTGTCCAACCGCTACATCACCGACCGTTTTCTGCCCGACAAGGCGATCGATTTGATCGACGAGGCCGCCAGCAAGATCAAGATCGAACTGGACTCCAAGCCCGAGGTCATGGACAAGCTGGACCGGCGCCTGATCCAGTTGCAGATCGAGCGCGAAGCGGTGCGCCGCGAGAAGGACGAGGCTTCGCAGAAGCGCTTTGGCCTCATCGCCGAAGAAATCACGCGGCTGGAAAAAGAGATCTCCGATCTCGACGAAATCTGGCAGGCCGAGAAGGCGCAGGCCCTGGGCTCCAAGGACGTGATGGAGGAGATGGACCGCATCCGCTCACAGATCAAGTCGTTCACCGAAAAGGGCGACTTCAACAAAGTGGCCGAGCTGCAATACGGCAAGCTGCCGGCCTTGGAAAAGCGCCTGCAGGAAGCGCAGGCCAAGGAATCCACCAAGGACGGTTCGGGCACGGGCGCGCGTTTGTTGCGCACCCAGGTCGGTGCCGAAGAGATTGCCGAGGTGGTGAGCCGCGCCACCGGCATTCCCGTGGCCAAGATGATGCAGGGCGAAAAAGACAAGCTGCTGCAAATGGAGACCAAGCTGCACGAGCGCGTGGTGGGGCAGGACGAAGCCATTGGCGCGGTGGCCAACGCCATTCGCCGCTCGCGCTCGGGGTTGAGCGACCCGAACCGGCCCACGGGTTCGTTCCTGTTTCTGGGCCCCACGGGCGTGGGCAAGACCGAGCTGTGCAAGGCGCTGGCGGGTTTCCTCTTTGACAGCGAAGACCACCTGGTGCGGGTGGACATGAGCGAGTTCATGGAGAAACATTCCGTGGCCCGCCTCATCGGCGCGCCACCCGGCTACGTGGGCTACGAAGAGGGCGGTTACCTCACCGAGGCGGTGCGGCGCAAACCGTACAGCGTGCTGCTGCTCGACGAAGTGGAGAAGGCGCACCCCGACGTGTTCAACGTGTTGTTGCAGGTATTGGACGATGGCCGCCTGACCGATGGCCAGGGGCGCACGGTGGACTTCAAGAACACCGTGATCGTGATGACGAGCAACATCGGTTCGCACCTGATCCAGGCCATGGTGGGGCAGCCGTACGAGGAGATCAAGGACGCGGTCTGGGGCGAGCTGAAAGACCATTTCCGCCCGGAATTTCTCAACCGCATCGACGAGACCGTGGTGTTCCACGCGCTGGACGCCCAGCACATCGAGTCGATCGCCGAGATCCAGCTCAAGGTCCTGGTCGCCCGGCTGGAAAAAATGGATTTGCATTTGCAGGTGACGCCTGGGGCGGTGGCCGAGCTCGCCAAGGTCGGCTTCGACCCGGTGTTTGGCGCGCGCCCGCTCAAGCGTGCGATCCAGCAACGCATCGAGAACCCGCTCTCCAAGCTGTTGCTGGAAGGCCGTTACCCGCCCAAGTCGGTGATCCCGGTCAGCGTGGACCCGGTGCAAAACCCGGGCGTGTTTGCGTTTGGTGAGAGCACGCCCACGGCCTGATCCGGTGGCGCCATCAAAAAGGCCGAGGTCCTGTATGGACCTCGGCCTTTTTTTGTTTGGTAGGTGCCGGATTCAGCGGCTCTCGAACACCTTTTCATAGGTCTGGCGCAAGACGTTTTTTTGCACCTTGCCCATCACATTGCGCGGCAGCTCGTCGACCACAAACAGGTGCTTGGGCACCTTGAAACCGGCGATCTGTTTCTTGAGCGACTGGATGAGCTGGTTCGCATCGAGCTGGGCACCGGGGCGCGCCACCACCACCGCCACCACGCCTTCGCCGAAGTCGTGGTGCGGGCAGCCGATGACCGCCGATTCGCCCACACCGTCGAGTTCGTTGATGAAGCTTTCGACCTCGGCCGGGTAGACGTTGTAGCCGCCTGTGATGATCAAGTCCTTGCTGCGGCCCACGATGGTGAGATAGCCCTGCGCGTCGAAGCGCCCCACGTCGCCGGTGCGAAACCAGCCGTCGGCGGTGAACTCCTTGGCATTGGCTTCGGGCATGCGCCAGTAGCCCGGGAAGACGTTGGGGCCCTGGACCTGGATGGCACCGATTTCGCCGACCGGGCAGGGCACTTCCTGGTCGTCCATGCAACGCACTTGCACACCGGGCAAGGGCTTGCCCACCGTGCCACCCACGCGGTCACCGTCTTGCGCGCGGCAGGGGTTCGAGGTCAGCATCGCGGTTTCGCTCATGCCGTAGCGCTCCAGAATGGTGTGCCCGGTGCGTTGCTGCCATTCGGCAAAGGTTTCGGTGAGCAGGGGGGCAGAACCGCTGACAAACAAGCGCATGTGCTCGCAGGCCTGCGGCGTCAACCCACTTTCCTGGAGCAGGCGCACGTACAAGGTAGGCACGCCCATGAACACGGTGGCTTGTGGCAGCCAGTCCAGCACCTGGGTCGGGTTGAACTTGCCCATCCACAACATCTTGCTGGCGTTGAGCAAGGCGCAGTGCACGGCGACAAACAGGCCGTGCACGTGGAAGATGGGCAGCGCGTGGACCAAGACGTCGCCGTCTTGCCAGTCCCAGTAGCTGTGCAGGGTTTGGGCGTTGGAGCTCAGGTTGCTGTGGGTGAGCTGGGCGCCTTTGCTGCGGCCGGTGGTGCCGCTGGTGTACAGGATCGCGGCGAGGTCGTTGGCCTGCACCTCGCGCACCGGGTGCGTTGGCGCCTGTGCCAGCGCCACGTCCATCAGGCTGCCCGTGCCATCGGCCGCCAGCGTGGTGAATTGCCGAACGCCGAGCCGGGTCATCAGCGGGGCCAGGTCGGCTTCGCGTGCGGGGTCGCCGACAAACACCGCAGGCTCCGCGTTTTCAATGAAGTAGGCCAGTTCGGCGGCCTGGTAGGCCGTGTTCAGCGGCACATAGACCATGCCGCAGCGCAGGCAGGCCAGGTAAAACAGCAAGGCGGGCACCGATTTTTCGACCTGCACCATCACCCGGTCGCCGGTTTTCAGACCCAGGCTCTCCAGCCAGTTGGCCATGCGGGCGGAAATGCCGTCTATGTCGGCAAAGCTGTAGCTCTGGCCGGTGTCGGTTTCGATCGCGGTGCGTTGCAGAAAGGGGCTGAAGCCGGCGTGGAAATGGGCGTACAGGTTGGGGTTTTTCATGTCGGTGTGGTCCGTTCAGGGCTTGGGCTTGAGCAGGCGTTTCACGGCTGCGGAGTGGCTGACCTTGTTGTCGACGAACTGCTGGTGTCGGGTCTCGACCGCATCGATGTCGTACAGGTAGTTGACCATCAAGCCCATGGATTGTTTGACCGCTTTGCGCGAGAGGTCGGCGGCGAAGTTGATGCGTTCGAGCC
This sequence comes from Hydrogenophaga sp., assembly GCF_041633695.1. Taxonomy (GTDB): domain Bacteria; phylum Pseudomonadota; class Gammaproteobacteria; order Burkholderiales; family Burkholderiaceae_C; genus Hydrogenophaga. The sequence goes on along the minus strand of NZ_JBFJMY010000112.1, from coordinate 6,190 downwards.
GTGCGCCGTTGTCCAGATGGAAGCGGGCCACCGGGTCGCTCAGGCCTTCGTGGGACCCGTTCACGAGGAAGCGGGCGCACAGACCGGTCAGGTCGTCGCGCAGGGCCTTGGGCATGTCTTCGAAATCGCTGCCCTGGGCGCTGCTGTGGTTTTGCCGCCAGTCTTTCACGCGCTGCAAGGCGCCGGCCCATTCGGGCTTGTTGTCTTCTGCCATGGCCTGCGTCAACCAGCGCGAAAAACCCGGTATGGGTGAGAGCGTGCAAAAGACCTTGAGTTGTGGCAACTCGGTCTTGAGCTGGTCGGCCACTTTCTTGATCAGGAAGTTGCCCAGCGACACGCCGCGCAGCCCGGGCTGGCAGTTGCTGATGGAGTAGAAAACCGCGGTGCGGGCCGCGCTCGAAACCGGTGTGTCGGGTGCAGGTTCCAGCAAGGGCGCGATGGCGTCGGGCAGGTCTTGCTCCAGCGCGACTTCCACAAAAATCAGCGGTTCACCCGGCAGTTGCGGGTGGAAGAAAGCGTAGCAGCGGCGGTCGGGCTGCAGGCGGCGGCGCAAGTCGTTCCAGCCGGTGATTTCGTGCACGGCTTCGTGCTGGATCAGCTTTTCCAGCAGCGAAGCGCTGGACTCCCAGTCCACCCGCTCCAGCCGCAGAAAGCCGGGGTTGAACCAGGAGCTGAGCAGGTGCAGGAAATCGGCATCCACCACCGCCAGCTCGGGGTTGCTCTTGCGCAAATCCAGCAAATCGTTGCGCATGGCCAGCAAGACCGCCGTGCCGCCGGGGGCGCGGTTCACACGCCGCAACAGTTCCTGGCGCGGTGGCTCGACCACCTGGGTCAGTTGCGCCAGGTGCCCGGCGGTGGGCGCCTGCGCGTACAGACGGGCAGTGGTGAGCACCTGTTCGGGGTTGGGCGAGAACCCGGTGGCCAGGGCGGCGAAGAAGGCTTCGCGCCGCTGCGCGGGCAGCGCCTGGTAGCCCTCGATCACTTCCTTGGCCAAGGCATACACGTTGGCCTGGCCGCGCTCGGATATCAGCTGGTGGCAGGACCGGATCAGTGGCTCCAAGGAACGGTCGGAACGCGCTTTCTGCGTCAATTTGAGGAGTTTTTCAAGCATGGATTCAACCCATCAAGGCTTTGGGCAGCCAGGTGGCAATTTCAGGAAACACGCACAGGATCACAATCGCCAGCACCATGCACAGCATGAAGGGAAAGGCGCCTTTGAGGATGGTGGGCAGGCGAACGTCCGGGGTGATGCCGTTGATCACAAACAGGTTCAGACCCACGGGTGGTGTGATGAGACCCAGTTCCATGTTGATGGTCAGGATCACACCAAACCAGATCGGATCGAAACCCGCTGCGGTGATCACCGGCATCAGAATCGGTGTGGTCATCAGGATGATGGCGGCAGGTGGAAGAAACATGCCCGCCACCAGCAGCAGCAGGTTGATCGCGGCCAGGATCACCCATTTGTTGACCTGCATTTCACCGATGGCTTCGGCCACCGATTGCGTGACCTGCAGCGAAGACATCATGTAGCCAAAGAGGATGGAGGTGCCGATGATCATCAGCAACATGCCGGATTCGCGCAGACCGTCGCGCAGAATGGCCCACAGGTCCATGGGCTTCCAGACCCGGTAGATCACGATCACCATGAACAGGCACAGCGCGGCACCGACGCCGGCCGCCTCGGAGGGGGTGGCAATGCCGCCATACAACGCATAGACCACGCCGACGATCACGGCCATGAAGGGCAGCAGCTTGGGCAGCAGTTCCAGCTTCTCTTTCATGCTGTAGATGCGGTCGTGGTCCACCAGCACGGTGCCGCGTTTCCAGCTCAAAAAGAGCGCCCAGGCCATGAACAGGCCGGTCAGCAACAGGCCCGGCAGCACACCGGCCAGAAACAGCCGGCCAATCGAGGTTTCTGAGGCGATGCCGTACAGGATCATGGTGATGCTGGGCGGGATCAGAATGCCCAACGTGCCGCCTGCGGCTATGGCGCCGGTGGCCAGGTCGGCGTCGTAGCCGCGCTTGCGCATTTCGGGAATGCCCATCTTGCCGATGGCCGCGCAGGTCGCGGGCGACGAGCCGGTGAGCGCCGAAAAGAGGGCGCAGGCGCCGATGTTGGAGATGACCAGCGAACCCGGCACCCGGTGCAGCCAGCGCGCCAGGGCTTCGTAGAGATCGCTGCCGGCGCGGGACGACGCGACCGCCGCGCCCATGATGATGAACATGGGCAGCGACACCAGGGTGAAGTCGCTCAGGCCCGCAAAAATGGTTTCTGGAACGAAGTGGACGCTCTGCCAGCCGTCGAACACGACCATGAACAGCAAGGCCACGGCACCCAGGCCGAAGGCAATGGGCAGCCCCGTGGCCAGCACGGCCACCGTGACCACAAAAATCAGCAATCCAATGGCGAGCGCACTCATGGAGACTCCGGGAAAAAAAGGGGTCGAATCGATCGGTTCACCCGCCCGCTACACCAGGTCGCGGGGGCGTGTTGAACACCGGTTCAGAGATGGTCTTCGGGTGAAAGACCGTAAGGATGTTCGCGCTGGGTGATGACCAGCCAGATTTCGGCCAGGTACTGCAGGCACAACAAGGACAAACCCACCGGCACCGCCAGGTAAGGAATCCACAGGCGTGCGCGCCACATGGACGAGGTGGTCTGGTTGCTGACCCAGGTTTCTTGCCACCACGGCAGCGAGGCGTAGAGGAAGAAGCCGCAAAACGCCAGCGCGATCAGGCTGCCCAGCAGGTGCAGGGCGCGCCGCATGGGCGTCTTCACCATGAGCGGCAACACGTCCACCGCCACGTGACCGCGCGTGAGAAGAATGTAGGGCGCACCAATAAAGGTGGCCGCCACCAGCGAATACATGACGAACTCGGTCTGCCAGATGGAAGACTGGCCGAGCACCGCCCGGACAAAAACCATCTGGCACACCACGGCCACCGAGACCAGGATCATGCCCGCGGCGATCACACCGGTGAAGCGCGAGAGCGCCTGCACCGCCGCGATCCAAACCGGCATAGGCGCTCGGTTACTTGACACTCAAGGCCTTTTCGATCAGCTCCTTGCCGCCCGGCACCTTTTCAGCGAAAACCTTGTACGAGGTCTTCTGGGCCACGGCGCGCCAGGCGTCGGCATCGGCATCGCTCAAGGTCACGACCTTGACGTTGTTCTTTTTGTAGACGTCCACCAGTTCTTCGTCGAGCTTCTTCGATTCGGTGTTGAAGTAGGCTTCGGCCTTTTTGGAGGCGGTCATCAAGGCCTTCTTCTGGGCGTCGTTGAGCTTGTCCCAGCTTTTCATGGAAATCAGCACCGGCTCGTACATGAACCACAAGGCGTTGTCGCCGGGTGCGGTGATGCACTTGAGTTGCTCATACAGGCGGAACGACACAAAGCTGCCCGACGAGGTGTCGGTGCCCTGAGCCACGCCTTGTTGCAAGGCGCTGTACACCTCGCTGGAAGGGATGGACACGATCGATGCACCAGCGCCGGCCCACATTTGCGAGAACGTGGCACCAGCGGAGCGGACCTTCAAACCGGCGGCATCTTCCGGGCGCTGGATGCATTTGTCCTTGCCGCCAAACGCGCCGGCCAGCCAGGCATCGGCCAGCACCTTGACGCCACCTTCTTCGATGACGGCTTTGATGTCTTTCATGAAGGGCGAGGCGTTGATGCGCTGCGCGTGTTCATGGCTCTTCACCAGACCGGGCATCAGGGTGGCGCCGAACTGGGGGTGGAAACCCGAGGCGTAGTCCAGCGGAAACGAGGTCATGTCGATCTGGCCGCTCAGCATGGCTTTCCACTGCTCTTGCGCTTTCACCAAGCTGGAGCCCGGGAACACCTTGATGGTCAAATCCACGTTGGCAGCAGCCACATCGCGGGCGATCATTTGCACCATTTCATCCCGCACATCGCCTTTTCCGCCCGGGAACTGGTGCGACGCCTTGAGCACGGTCTCCGCCTGGGCGGTGGTCGCCATCAGGGCGGCGGCGGCCAAGCCCAGTGCTGTCATGCTCCACGAAATCTGCTTTTTCATCGGTGTCTCCTGTGTGAATGAACGGGTTTGATGTATAAATCAGCAACGATGTTATATGCAACAGAGTGCCTGCTTGCCTAGTAATAACCCGAGCACGGGTGCTTGAACGCCCAAAGAGAGTCCCGGTATGACCCGTCAGTCCCTGTCCCATTCGCAGTCCCGCTCCCGCGTGCAGCACGTGCGCGAGCAACTTGAAGACGACATCGTCAATGGCCGTCTGGCGCCTGGCGTGCAGGTCGACGTGGAGCAGTTGGTGGCGCGTTTCGCGGTTTCGCGCACCCCGGTGCGCGAGGCCTTGCAACAGCTGGAAGCCAGTGGATTGGTGGAGGTGCTGCCCAAACGCGGCACCTACGTGGCCAAGGTGGGCATTGCCGAACTGATCCAGATGTTCGAGGTCATGGCCGAACTCGAAGCCATGTGCGCCCGGCTGGCGGCGCGCCGGGCCGACCCCGGCGTGATGGCCGAGATCGAAACCGCTTTGCACCAGTGCGAGCAGGAAGCCACTTCGAGCGACGTCAACCAGTACTACTACGCCAACGAGCAGTTCCACCAGATCATTTACCAGGCCTGCGGCAATCCGTTTCTGGTGCAGCAGACCACGGCGCTGAAGAACCGGCTCAAGCCCTACCGCCGATTGCAGCTGCAGATGCGCAACCGCATCCACCAGTCCTTGAGCGAGCACCAGGCGATCGTGCAGGCGATTCGGCAGGGCGACAGCGAGGCGGCCGCCACCACGGCGCGCGACCATGTGTTGATCCAGGGGCAGCGGTTCACCGATCTGATGAGCATGACGGACCGTTCGCAAGCGCGGGTTCCGGTGGGCAGCACCACAGAAACCGCCGCGCTGCAGGCTTGAGCGGCGGTTGTAGAAGGACGAGACGAATGGTTTGTGGCGCGGCAGGCCGCGTGGCCCGCTAATCCTGTGGCGCCAATTCTTCGTCGGCGTCCACCACGATGGCTTGCCCACTGCGCTGCAAATAGCCCATCTTGAGCATTTGCCCGGCCAGGTGGGAGATATCCTCACCCAGCAAAAGCGACAACTCCCGCACGCCACGGCGTCCGTTGGCCATCAACAGCAGGCTGTGTTTTTGTCGGCCCAGGACATCGGGACGCGACAGGGCGTCCCAGGCCTTGGGGGTTTTGGCTAAAGGCTTGCTGGTGTCCACATTTTTTCTCCCTGAATCCATGTAGTCGGTGTCTCATATTTTGATGATGGGCTGCACAGAATACGTGTCAGATATGACAGGCGTTTGAAGCGGCTGTGATTCCGTGCACGCGCAGGGCCGAAAGGCATTTCGTGCTCTGCTCTCGCCAACGATCGTTCTCTACCGTTCCTGCACGGATGGCGGTGCCTCGCGCCCGACGAGGATCTGCCGCAGGCGCTCAAAGTCCGGCGCGCAAGCGCGTGGGAGCTTGGCCCATGGCCGCTTTGAACATGGCGGTGAAAGCGCTGTCGCTGGCATAACCGCAGGCCACCGCGACCTGGCTGATGGGCGCGCCGCGCGCCAGCAGCGGCAAGGCGTTGGCCAACACCGCTTGCTGCCGCCATTGCTGGTAGGTGGTCCCCAGCTCCTCCCGGAACAGCCGGGCCACGGTGCGTTCACTGGCACCGGTGTTGGCGGCCAGCTGGGCCAGCGTGGCGCGCTCGCCCGGTGCACGCAGCACCGCGTCGCACAAAGCGCGCAGGCGTTTGTCTTTTGGCATGGGGACCCCGAGCAACTGGGTGTCGGCATGCGCCAGCTCGTCCAGCACCAGTTGGGCCAGCAGCGCGTCTCGCGTCGGCTCGCTGGCCCGGTGCGTGGCCGCGTCCATGGCTTGCACCAGTTCGCGCAACAGCGGCGAAACCACAATCATGCGGCAACCCTGCCAATCAGCCGGCGTGGCGCTGGCGTGGATGTACAGGGTTTGCAGTTCGGCCGTTTCGAGCACCGTGATCGCGTGGTGGGTGGCCGGCGCAATCCACACCGCGCGTGAGGGCGGCACGATGTAGGCGACCGCCTGGAGGTTGGCGTCGTCCGGGACGACCATCACCTGCACGATGCCGGTGGCGCAGTAAGCGAGCTGGCTCCAGGGATGGCTGTGGGGCGCGAAATGGGTGTCGGCGGTGAGCGCGCGTGCCCGCACCCGGACCGGGCGTTGCGCGTCGGGCG
>NZ_JBFJMY010000111.1:0-11170 GCF_041633695.1 Hydrogenophaga sp. | reverse complement strand
TCGAAAGCGAAAATCGCCCCCAGCGAGGACAGTTTTTGCCGGATGTGCAGCCCCATAGCCCGGCTATGGGGCAAATAGACGGTGAAAAATGGACCGTTGCGGGCGATTTTCAGCCGACGCCTCTTCTGCCGCGCAGGCTCCTAGCTGTTGAGCTGCGCCCAGGCTTTGTCGAGCCGCTTCACACTCACGGGCTGCGGTGTGCGCAACTCTTGTGCAAAAAAGCTGACGCGCAGTTCTTCCAGCAACCAGCGCAGTTCCTGGAGCCGTGCATCCTGTGCGCCCTTGCGCTCCGCCACCAGGCGCCAAAAGCGTTGGTCTTGCGGTCGCAGCTCGGCCAATTTGGCGGTGTCGCGGGCGGGGTCGGCACGCCATTTGTCCAGCCGCAGCTGCACCGCTTTCAGGTAGCGGGGAAAGTGCTGCAGTTGCGCGTAAGGCGTCTGCAGCAGAAAACGTTTGGGCACGAGGCGCTGCAGCTGCAAGGCAATGTCGGCGGCTTGTTCTGCGCCCGCCTTGCTGTCTTTGAGCTTGCGAGCGGCCAGTGCGTATTCACTCAAAATCGTACCGGTGGTGCGGGCAATTTCGCTGGAAATCAGGGTCAGGCGCCCACGGCCCTCTTCCACCCGGCGGCCAAAGGCATCGGCATCGCTGGGTAGGGGGTCGAGCAAGAAGGCGCGGTCGAGTGCCAGCTCGATGATTTGGGCGCGCAGTTCCTCCAGCGTGCCACCGGTCCCGCCGTCGCCGCCCTTGCCCACCTGCATATAGGCCACCGCCATGGCTTGCAAACCGGGCAGGTTCTTTTCGAGGTACTTCAGCGCATCGCGTATCTGCAGGGCAAACAGGCGGCGCAGACCTTCGCGGTGCCGGGTCTGTGCCATCTCGGGCTCGTCGAACACTTCGATGACCACACCATCACCGGCGTCGATCAAAGCCGGAAACCCGATCATGGTCTGCCCGCCTTTGCGGATCTCCATCAGTTCGGGCAATTCGCCAAAATCCCAGCGGGTGTGTTTGACATCGGCCTTGGGCGTCGCCACAGCAGCCGGGGCGGGCTGGGTGGTGCTTGCGGCACGCGCGGCGGCGCTGGTGGCGGACGGCCCTGCAGGTGCCGTTGCCGCACGCAGGTCCTGCAGCTTGAGCGAGGCCAAGGCCTGGAACGCGCCGCGCGCCTGGCCGCCCAGCTCGGCTTTGAGCGCGCCCAGGTTGCGCCCCTGCCCCAACTGCCGCCCATGTTCGTCCACCACCCGCAGGTGCATGAACTGGTGGGCGCTCAACATATCGGCTTTGATGTCGGCGCGCTGGATGTCGAGTTGTGTCGCCTCGCGCACCAGTTTCAGCACGGCGTCCAGCAAGCTGCCGGCGCCGAACACGGCCGGATCGCTGAGGGCCTGCACAAAGCGCTCGGCGCTCGCCGGCAAAGGAACCAGGCGCGAGCGCGGACGTTGGTGCAGCGTTTTCAGGAGCGCCAGCACCTTTTCCTTCAACATCCCGGGCACCAGCCACTCGCAGCGCTCCTCGCTCACCTGGTTGAGCGCAAAGATCGGCACCGTCACACTCACACCGTCGCGCGGGTCACCAGGCTCGTGCAGGTAGGTCGCCACACAATCCACGCCACCCAGACGCAGGTGCTTGGGAAAAGCCTGGGTGGTGATGCCCGCGGCCTCGTGGCGCATGAGCTCTTCGCGGGTCAGCAGCAAGAGCTTGGGGTTGAGCCGCGCCGCTTCGCGGTACCAGCGCTCCAAGCTGACGCCACTGCACACGTCGGCGGGCAACTGCTGGTCGTAGAACGCGTAGATCAGCTCCTCGTCCACCAGCACGTCCTGGCGGCGCGCCTTGTGCTCCAGCTCCTGCACCTGTTTGACCAGCTTCTGGTTCGCGGCCAGAAAGGGCAAACGGGTTTCCCAGTCGCCGGCCACCAGCGCTTCGCGGATGAAAATTTCGCGCGCCCCGGCCGGATCAACCCGACCGTAGTCGGTGCGGCGGTTGTGGTAGACCACCAGGCCGTACAAGGTGGCGCGCTCCAGCGCCGACACGCGCCCGGCCTTCTTTTCCCAGTGCGGGTCCAGCAACTGCTTTTTCAGCAGATGCGCCCCCACCTGCTCCAGCCATGCCGGATCGAAGTTGGCAATGCCCCGCCCAAAGAGGCGTGTGGTCTCCACCAGTTCGGCACAAAAAATCCAGCGCCCGGGCTTCTTGCTCAGGTTGGCGCCGGGGTGGCGGTAGAACTTGATGCCGCGTGCGCCCAGGTACCAGTCCTCGGTTTCGTTCTTGCAGCCGATATTGCCCAACAAGCCCGACAACATGGCCAAGTGCAGTTGCTCGTAGCTGGCCGGCGTGCTGTTGAGCGCCCAGCGGTGTTCGGCCACCACGGTGTGCAACTGGGTGTGGGTGTCGCGCCATTCGCGCACCCGGCGCACGTTGATGAAATTCTCGCGCAGTTGGCCTTCGTATTGCCGGTGGCTGAGCTTGTGGTCTTTGCCGTGACCGCCCTTGGTGTCTTCCAGCCATTTCCACAGCTTGAGCGTGCCCACAAACTCGCTTTTTTCGTCGTCGAACTTGGCGTGGGCCTGATCGGCGGCGGCCTGGCGCTCCAGCGGCCGGTCGCGCACATCTTGCACGCTCAAGGCCGAGGCGATCACCAGCACCTCGTCCAGCGCGCCGCGCTGCTGGCCCTCCAAAATCATGCGGCCCACGCGCGGGTCCAGCGGCAAGCGCGACAGCGTCTGCCCGATGGGCGTGAGTTCGTTGGCCTCGTCCACCGCACCGAGTTCGGCCAGCAATTGGTAGCCGTCCACGATGGCGCGCTTTTGCGGCATCTCGATAAAGGCGAAATCTTCCACCGCGCCCAGACGCAAAGCCTTCATGCGCAAGATGACACCGGCCAAGGAGCTGCGCAGAATTTCCGGATCGGTGAAGGCCGGGCGTCCGGCAAAACCCGCCTCGTCGTAGAGCCGGATGCAGATGCCGTCGGCCACCCGGCCGCAGCGCCCGGCCCGCTGGTTCGCGGCGGCCTGGCTGATGGGCTCCACCATCAACTGCTCCACCTTCTGGCGGAAGCTGTAACGCTTCACACGCGCCGTGCCCGCGTCGATCACGTTGCGGATGCCGGGCACGGTGAGCGAGGTTTCGGCCACGTTGGTCGACAGCACGATGCGCCGACCACTGTGCTCCTGGAAAATGCGCTCCTGCTCGGCTTGCGAGAGCCGGGCAAACAGCGGCAGCACCTCTGCGTTGCGCAAAACAGGCTGGTGGCTGAGGTGCTTGCGCAGGTGGTCGGCGGCCTCGCGGATCTCGCGCTCACCGGGCAAGAAGATCAGGATGTCGCCACCGGCCCCACCGCGCCACAACTCGTCCACGCCATCGGCAATCGCGGTGTTCAGATCGGTCTCTCGGCTCTCTTCGAACGGCCGGTAGCGCACCTCCACCGGGAAGGTGCGGCCCGACACCTGGATTACCGGAGCTGGACCGTTTTTGGACGCAAAGTAGCGCGCAAACCGGTCGGCGTCGATGGTGGCCGACGTCACCACCACCTTCAGGTCGGGGCGGCGCGGCAGCAGCTGGCGCAGGTAGCCCAGCAAAAAGTCGATGTTGAGGCTGCGCTCGTGCGCCTCGTCGATGACGATGGTGTCGTAGGCGCGCAGATCGGGATCGGTCTGGGTCTCGGCCAGCAAGATACCGTCGGTCATCAGCTTGACCGAAGCGTCTTTCGAGAGCCGGTCCTGGAAGCGCACCTTGTAGCCCACCACCTCGCCCAGCGGGGTTTTCAGCTCTTCGGCAATGCGCTTGGCCACGCTGGAGGCGGCGATACGGCGCGGCTGGGTATGGCCGATCATCTGGCCGCGCTGACCGGGCTTGGCGTTGCATTTGCCGCGCCCCATGGTCAACAGAATCTTGGGCAACTGCGTGGTCTTGCCAGAGCCGGTTTCACCACAGACGATCACCACCTGGTGCGCGGCAATAGCGGCCTCGATCTCGTGGCGCCGTGCCGAAACCGGCAAGGCTTCGGGAAATTCAATGTGAAAGGGCAAGGTGGGCAAAACGCAACTTCGGTCAAAATCGGGCAACTGCACATTATCGGCGCCCCGCCCTACCCACCGCCCTGCCCATGTCCGACGTCTTCAATTTCACCTTCGTGCCCTGGTTCCGTTCGGTTGCGCCCTACATCCACAAGCACCGCAGCAATACCTTGGTCGTGGGCATGGCGGGCGAAGCCATCGCGGCCGGCAAATTGCAAACCATCGCCCAGGACCTGGCTCTGATCCAGAGCATGGGCGTCAAGATCGTGCTGGTGCACGGCTTTCGCCCCCAGGTCAACGAACAGTTGCAAGCCAAGGGCCACGAAGCCAAATACTCACACGGCCTGCGCATCACCGACTCTGTGGCCCTGGATTGCGCCCAGGAAGCGGCGGGCCAACTGCGCTACGAAATCGAAGCCGCGTTCAGCCAGGGCCTGCCCAACACCCCCATGGCCGGTGCCACGGTGCGGGTGATTTCGGGCAACTTCATCACGGCGCGTCCGGTTGGGCTGATGGACGGCGTGGACTTCATCCATTCCGGCCTGGTCCGCAAGGTCGATGCCGTGGGCATCCAGCGCACCCTGGAAATGGGTGCCCTGGTGCTGATGTCACCGTTCGGTTTTTCGCCCACCGGCGAAGCCTTCAACCTGACCATGGAAGATGTCGCGACCTCGGTGGCCACGGCCCTGCAGGCCGACAAGCTCATGTTCCTGACCGAAGTGCCCGGCATTCCGGTGGATGCCAACGACCCCGAGAGCGCCATCGACACCGAGCTGCCGCTGGCCGACGCGAAAAAAATGCTGGCCACCCTGCCCAGCGCCACCCAGCCCACCGACACCGCTTTTTATCTTCAGCACTGCATACGCGCTTGCGAAGGCGGTGTGGAGCGCAGCCACATCCTGCCGTTTGCCGTGGAAGGCTGCCTGTTGCTGGAGATTTATACCCACGATGGCATTGGCACCATGGTGGTGGACGAGAAGCTGGAGAGCTTGCGCGAGGCCACCATCGACGACGTGAGCGGCATTGTTGCGGTGATCGAGCCGTTTGAAAAAGACGGCACCCTGGTCAAACGCGACCGCACCGAGATCGAACGCGACGCCAGCTTCTACACCATCATCGAACACGATGGTGTGATCTTCGGGTGTGCCGCGCTCTACCCTTACCCCGAGGCCCACACCGGCGAAATGTTTGCGCTCACGGTGTCGCCCCACGTGCAAAGCCAGGGCGATGGCGAACGCTTGCTCAAACGCATCGAAAACCGCGCCAAGGCACAAGGGCTGCAAAGCATTTTTGTGCTCACCACGCGCACCATGCACTGGTTCATCAAGCGCGGCTTTGTACAAATGAACGCCGACTGGCTGCCCGACGCGCGCAAGCGCCACTACAACTGGGATCGCAAAAGCGTGGTGCTGGTGAAAAAACTGGTCTGAGCGAACCAGCCTGGGCCCATCAGCCGGGGCGGCGTTTCAGCCACAACAGCAGCGCCAGCAAAGCGATGCCGCTGAAGCACAAGAAAGACCAGTTGGCGATGGACAGACCGAGAAAGGTCCAGTCCACGGTAGAACAATCGCCACTGCCCTTGAAGATCATGGGGATGGCGCGCTTGAGCGGGAACGATTCGATCATGCCGAAGAAGTCGCGGCCACAACTCAGGATCTCGGGCGGGTTCCACTGCAACCAGCTTTGCCGCGCCGCCACGCCAGCGCCCAGCACAGCCAGCACACCGACCTTGATCACCCCGCCAAACAGCCAGAAGCGGTTCTTGAACAGGGCTGCACCCCCGGCCACCAGGGCCACCAGCACCAAGGCGTAGCGCTGCACGATGCACATTGGGCAAGGCTCCAGGCCCACCACGTGTTGCAGATACAGACCAAAAGCCAGCAGACCCAGGCAGCCGAGTGCGATCGCGGCCAATACCCGGCGCGGATGGTTTTCAAAAGCAGAAATGAACATAGGAGATGGAGTGATGCAAGCCGATGGTGGCGCAATGGCCAGCGCCATTGTGACGCCCAGACAGGAGTGCCCACGATCCGAATAGTTCCGGCCCTGCGTTGTGGGGCCGTGTCCGCCAGGCGTATCCGGCAAAAAGCTTGATACAGTGGCGGTCTTGGCGTGGCGCATCTGGCGGGGTGTTCCGCCACCGCGCCCCACCCCACACGCGGATCGTTTTGCACGCGCAAACGAAACCCGCTACCCCATTCATCAAGGACTCCCCATGGCACGCACCGTCAACTGCATCAAACTCGGCAAGGAAGCCGATGGTCTTGATTTCCCGCCCTACCCCGGGGAACTGGGCAAGCGCATTTATGAGAACGTGAGCAAGGAAGCCTGGGCCGCCTGGCTCAAGCACCAGACCATGTTGCTCAACGAAAACCGCCTGAATCTGGCCGACGCGCGTGCCCGCCAATACCTGGCCCGCCAGATGGAAAAACATTTCTTCGGCGAAGGCGCCGATGCGGCGGTGGGCTATGTGCCACCGCCTGCCGACGCATAAGCCGACACAGCACCCAGGCGTGGCCCACATCCCACCGATGCCTGGACCTCGTCAACGTGGCTCCACCCCCTGAATCTGCACGGCACGCCGTGGTCATCGGCGCCGGTCTGGCTGGCGCCGCTGTTTGCGCCGCCTTGGCGCGCCTGGGTTGGACGCTCACACTGATCGACCGCGCAAGCGGGCCGGCCCAAGGCGCCTCGGCCCTGCCCGTGGGCATGCTGAGCCCGCACGTGACCCGAGCCCCCACGCCCCTGTCTCGCCTGTCGGCGCTGGGGGTTGCGTCGACCCGGCTGGAGCTGGAGCGCCTGCTGCCACAAGGGCAAGGCTGGCAAGACTGCGAAGTGGACAACCATGGGCACCAGCCCGGGCGTTGGCCAGCTGCGCTGGTGCGCCCCGCTGCGCTGGTCCATGCCTGGCTGGACGAGGCCCGTGCCCGCACGCAGCTGCACACGCTCTGGAACACGCGGGTTGACCATGTGATGCAAACCGCCTCTGGCACGGGCTGGCTGGTTCTGGACGCGCAACAACGCAGCTTGGCGCAAGCTGGGGTGGTGGTGGTGGCGAACGCCTTTGACGCCCTGCGCCTGCTGCAAACCACGTCGCCCTTGCTGGACGCGAACAACCTTCCGCTGCGCCCGGTCAAAGGGCAGATGAGCCTGGCCGCACTGGACCATGCGCCCATGGCGCCACGCCCCCAGCGCAACCAGGGCGTCTTTGTGCCGGCCTACGAAGACGCGGGCCTCGCCCCCGACTGGCCGCAGCGCCTGTGGAGCATGGGTTCGACCTACCGACGCGGAGAAGACAACACCCTCGTCAGCGAGGAAGATCATGCGCAGAATCTGAAAAGCCTGCAGACCTTGTGCCCCAGCGCCGCCGAGCAGATGGCGCAAGCCCTGGCTGCAAAGACGCTGATGGGGTGGTCGCAAGTGCGCTGCGCCTCGCTGGACCGCTTGCCCCTGGTGGGCGAACTGCCCGACGTCGCCAGCCTGCAAGACCCCCGCATACGGGCGGGGGCACGCAGTGGCCGCATTCCTCTTTCCGAGGCGCCGCGCTGGCCAGGGCTGTACATACTGAGCGCGCTGGGCTCGCGCGGTCTCACGCTGGCGCATTGGTGTGCAAGCGCGCTGGCCTCGCAAATACAGGGGTTGGAGGCGCAAGGCCTGGGGCCAGATCCACACACCGATTTTCTGCAAGCCCTGGACCCCGCCCGTTTTGCCTGGAAACAGGCCCGCCGACAGGACAACTGAACGCTACAGAAGCGCCATCCACTGCGAGATCTCTCGCGGCTGCAAAGGTTTGGCCAGCAAGACCCGGATGCCCGCGCGGTCGGTATCGCGCTTGATGCGCTTGCGGCTCCACCAATCGGACAGCGGACTCGCCAGCTGGCTGGTGGCCATGGTGAGGGAGTCGGGATTGCGCTGGCGAAACAGCGAGGCCAAAGACCAGGCGTCCAGCAACTGGTCATCCAGATTGAACACGCCACAAACGTAACGGTGTCGCCCGATCATCTCCGCTGCCGACTCGCTGCTGGTGACACCATCGACATCGACAATGCCCGCCAGGGCCAAGCGCGAACGCAGATAGGTGCGCTCCTCCAGATCCGAACTCACGAGCAAGGCCCGCTTGGGCGGACTGAGATGTACGCCAAACTCGTCGGCCAGTGGCGCCGGCGAGGTCACGTCCAAGTCCAACAAGCCCGAATCGGCCTGCCGCGCGGCGAACACGGCGTCAAGATCGCTCAGCACCTCAGCCCACTGGATCGGTCGACTCAGCACGCGCCAGGCGTGTGCCGGGGCATCGGGCCCGACCCAGATCAGTCGTTGCCCCAACGGCAGCTCACGCGCATGCGAAAGCACGGCTTCCACGCTGTCGCCATCCACCAGAGCCACCGCGATGGTCACCATGCCCGTCATCGGCTCGGCATTGGGCGCCACCAGCGGCACCCAGGGCACATAAGTGAACTCACGTTCTTCCGATAGCCGAAACAAGGTGTTGAGCGCATGGCGCTCCACGTCGGAAAACCCGACCACACTGACGTAAATCCGCTGTTTCAACATGGCGCGAATATTACGCCTGCCAACGCGCCCCGGCACCACTTCGAGCGGCAATGTTTTCACACCGGTTTTGCTGTCCGCACCCGTTTTATATTCAATATAAGAATATGGAAATGAAAAATATGTAGTTTGAGATATATAAACATCTCCCTATAGTCGCCAGCATGCCTGACATCGCCCTCATCATTGCCGGATTCGCCGTTGGACTCATCGTCGGTCTGACCGGCGTGGGAGGGGGGTCTTTGATGACGCCCATCCTGATCTTCTTCTTTGGTGTCAAGCCGTATATGGCCATTGGCACAGATTTGCTGTTTGCCGCCTTCACCAAGATGGGTGGCACGCTCAGCATGGCACGCCAACGCCTGATTCCCTGGCGCGTGGTGGGCCAGTTGTGCGCGGGCAGCCTGCCCGCCGCGCTGATGACACTGTATGTCCTGCACCGGCTGGGTCCGGCAGACCCGGCGGTGCAGTCGGCCATGACCAGCACCCTGGGTGTGGCCTTGCTGCTCACCGCTGCGGCCATGCTCTACAAGGCCGCGCGTGGCAAACAACTTCCCCGCGTGCTCAGCGACGACCAGTTGGACCAGGCCATGAACGCCCGCCACTGGAGTCTGCCGGTGCTGTTCGGGGCCGTGATCGGCACGCTGGTCACGCTGACCTCGGTCGGTGCTGGCGCCATCGGCGTATCCGTTCTGCTGTTGCTGTTTCCCATGTTGCCGCTGCCGCGTATCGTGGCCGCCGACATCGCTTACGCCGTGCCGCTGACCCTGGTCGCTGGTCTGGGCCATGCTTCGCTGGGTTCGGTGGACTGGCCGCTGCTGGCCCAGTTGCTCGCCGGTTCCTTGCCCGGCATCTGGCTGGGCTCGCGCCTCATGAGCCGCACGCCAGAACGCCTGGTGCGTTCTTTGCTCTCGCTGTTGCTGGCCTATGCCGGCACCAAACTGATCGCCATCTAACCCTCCCCCGAGCCCGACGATGTACCAATATTCCGAATTCGATCGCCAGTTTGTTCGCTTGCGAGCCGCCCAGTACCGCGACCAGTTGGAGCGCAGACTGGCGGGTACGCTGGCCGAAGAAGAGTTCCGCCCCCTGCGCTTGCAAAACGGCTGGTATGTGCAGCGCTTTGCGCCCATGCTGCGCGTGGCCGTGCCCTACGGCGAACTGAACACCGACCAGTTGCGGGTGCTGGCGCGCATCGCACGCGAATACGACCGCAAGGCGGACCACGATGTGAGTCAGGCCAATGCGGCGCTGGCCGACGTGCCCAGCCTGCCCGACGGTTATGGCCACTTCACCACCCGGCAAAACGTGCAGTACAACTGGATTCCGCTGCACCGCTCGGCCGACGTGATGGACTTGTTGGCCAGCGTGGGCATGCACGGCATCCAGACCAGCGGCAACTGCATCCGCAACATCACCACCGACGCGCTGGCCGGTATCGCGGTGGACGAGGTGGCCGACCCGCGCCCGTTTGCCGAAATCATGCGCCAGTGGAGCACGCTGCACCCCGAGTTCGCCTTTCTGCCACGCAAGTTCAAGATCGCGATCACGGGCGCGCGCGAAGACCGCGCGGCCACGGCCTGGCACGACGTCGGCCTGCGCCTGCTGCGCAACGTGGATGGCGAGCTGGGCTTCCAGGTGCGCGTGGGCGGTGGCATGGGCCGCACGCCGTTGATTGGCGCGGTGATCCGCGAGTTTCTGCCGTGGAACCAGATCCTCAACTACCTCGAAGCCATCGTGCGCGCCTACAACCGCTTTGGCCGCCGCGACAACAAGTACAAGGCCCGCATCAAGATCCTGGTGAAGGCCGAGGGCCAGCAGTTCACCGACCAGGTGGAAGCCGAATACCGCGACATCGTGGCCATCGACGGTGCACCCCACACCATCACCCAGGCCGAGCTGGACCGCATGACGGCGTTCTTCGTGCCGCCGGCCCTGAACTGCGACCGCAAGAGCGCCGACGCCAAGATCGCGCACATTTTGAAAGCCGCCGCCGAAGACGATGTGGAGTTTGGCCGCTGGTTGCAGAAGAACGTGGCGCCGCACCAGAACGCCGATTTGCGCGCCGTCACGCTGTCGTTCAAACGCTTGGGGCAAGCGCCCGGCGACGCCACCGCCGAGCAACTCGACCGCGCGGCGGACCTGGCCGACCGCTTCTCGGCAGGTGAAGTGCGGGTGACGCACGAACAAAACCTGCTGCTGCCCTGGGTGCGCTGCGACCAACTGCCCGAACTCTGGCGCGAAGCCCGTCGCCTGGGCCTGGCCAAGCCCAACATCGGTCTGCTGACCGACATGATCGCCTGCCCCGGTGGGGATTTCTGCGACTTGGCCAACGCGCGTTCGTTGCCGTTGGCGCAAGCCATTCTGGCGCGCTACCAGGATCTGGAAGAGCTGAACGACCTGGGCGAGATCGACCTGCACATCAGCGGCTGCATCAACTCTTGCGGACACCACCACAGCGGCCACATCGGCGTGCTGGGCGTCGACAAGGACGGCCAGGAGTGGTACCAGATCACCCTGGCGGGATCCGATGGCACCCGGCTTTCGGGTGAGTCCGTCGCCGGCAAGGTGATTGGCCCCTCGTTCGCCGCCGACGAAGTCCCCGACGT
>NZ_JBFJMY010000110.1:0-11256 GCF_041633695.1 Hydrogenophaga sp. | reverse complement strand
GCTGGTGCTGGTGATTCTGCTGCAGGTGGGGCTGATGCTGCTCGGCTGATTCCGGCGCTGCGCCAGCGGGTATTACCCGCCCGCCAGCAGCTGGCTGGCCGTCAAATTGGGGCGGTCTTCACCGGTTGCGCGCTGCTGGGCCCACCGGTCCGCCAGCGCGCCGTGGTGATGGACCGCTGAGGCCACACGGTCGTGCGCCGTGGACGGTGTGAAATCGGGTGCGGCCCACGCGGCGGCGATCATGCCGGCCAGCACATCGCCGGTGCCCGCTGTGGCCAGGGCCGCGTTGCCCGTGGGGTTGATGAGCGGCAAGCACCCCGGCGCGGCGATCACCGTGCCCGAGCCCTTGAGCACACACACCGCCCCGAAGCGCTCTGCCAGCTGTTGCGCGGCAGAGAGCCGGTCGCGCATCACCTCTGCGGTGCTCACGCCCAGCAGGCGCGCGGCCTCCAGCGGGTGGGGCGTCAGCACCGTGGCCTTGTTTCGACTGGAGCGGTGCTGCAACAAGGTTTGCAGGCCCGGGTCGTTGGCGATGGCGTTGAGCGCGTCTGCGTCCAGCACCAGGCGGGCGGCCGAGGACAGCACGCGGGGCAAGACCTCCGCCACGCCGGAGCCGCCGCCACAGCCGCACGCCACGCAGGCGCTCTGCATCAGGTTCGAGGCCAGAAGCGCGTCGATCTGGCGAAACATCAGCTCGGGGCACACCGGGTCCCAGCGCAGCGCGGACGCTGCGACCCCGGCCTCCAGCAGCGCTACGAAGACCCGACCCGCCCCGGCGTGCAGACTGGCGCGTGCCGCGAGGATGGCCGCGCCCGTCATGCCGGCGCCGTCGATCGCGATGTCCTGTCCTCCCACCGCCAGCACGTCGCCGTAGCGGCCTTTGTGTCCGGCATGGGCGTGGGCCGATTTTTCAGCCGTGGGGGCGTGTTCGCCGGCCAACCAGGCGGTGGCCTGCGGCTCGGCGGGGCAAGCCAGATCGTCCAGCCACACCTCACCAGCGAGGTCGCGCCCAAAGGCGGTGAACAAACCGGGTTTGAGCGTGAGCAGGCTCAGGGTGTGGCGCGGCCCAAGGCCTTGGCGCGTCACGGAGCTGGAGTCGCCGTGCGTGACCGCGCCGGTATCGGCGTCGAGGTCGCTGGGCACGTCCACGCACAGTACTGGCCGGGGGCAATGTTGCAAGGCCAGGAGATCGCGGGCAAGCGCCCCCTCGGCCGGGCGGCGCGGACCAATGCCCAACAACGCGTCAATCAACAGGTCGAAGTGCTCCGGTTGGGTGTCTGAAAACACCACGCCGGCCACCTTGGCCTGCTGCAGCGCGGCTGCGGCATCTGCTGGCAGCTGTTGGCGGTCTGCCAACAAGGTGACCACCACTTTTAGGTGACCGCCATTTTGCTGCGCCCACTGGTGCAAATGCGTGGCCGCGACCAAGCCGTCGCCGCCGTTGTTGCCCGGGCCGCAAGCGACCCAGATGCTTGCCGCATGTGGACAAAGCGCCCGCGCCAGTTGGGCGACCGACAGGCCGGCCCGTGCCATGAGCGTGCCCGGCGGCAAGCCCGCAGCCGCAGATTTTTCAAGCGCCCGGGTGGCCTGGGTGTGGTGCAAGGCCTCGCGCGTACTGGCTGTGATCCGGCGCATGCGGTGTTCGGGCATGGGTGGCGGAGGCGGGCCGTGCGGCGGTCAGCGCGTTGGACTCAGGCCGCCGGAATGCGCAGCAGCTGTCCAGGGTAAATCTTGTCCGGGTGGTTCAGCATGGGCTTGTTGGCCTCAAAGATGAGCATGTATTTGTTGGGCGAGCCATAAAATTCCTTGCTGATCTTGGACAGGTTGTCGCCCTTGACCACCGTGTACATGCGCGACTCGGGCTCGGGTGTGGCGACCGTCATCAGATCGCTGACCGAGGCCACGCTGGAGACGTTGCCGCAGCACAGGACCACCTTTTCACGTGTGGCCTGGTCGGGTGCAATGCCTGAGACCGTCACGGTTTCGGTCGTGCCTTCGTAGTCCACGCTCAAGCCTTCCACGTTCAGCTTCATGCTGGCGATGTAGTTGGCGATGGCCTGACCGGCCGCCTGGTTGGCTTGCGCGGCCAGTGCGGGGTCGGACGCGGCAACGGGTGCGGCAGCGGCCTTGCCCATACCGAACAACTTTTCGCCGGCTTCCTTGATGAAACTGAACATACCCATGGGATCACTCCTGAAAATGGTTGGATGGAGACGGTGAAAAAACCGTGCCTGCACGATCCTGCGGTGCGGAGGGCGCGTCGTCAAGTCGCATGGCCGGATGCACAGGCCGCGCAGGTGCGAGCCGCTGCAAACCGCACACGGGTGGCCCGATCTGACGGTTGCACGCCACGCCCGCTTGAATGGGAAGGCTTCAGCGCGCAAAGCGCTGGATACCGAAGGCCGCCACATCGATCCCGGGCGTCTGCCCTTGAACCAGATCGGCCAGCACCCGGGCGCTGCCGCAAGCCATGGCCCAGCCATGGGCGCCGTGGCCCAGGTTCAGCCACACGCCGGGCACGCCGCTCTCGCCCAGCACGGGCGAGCCGTCCGGCGTCATGGCCTGCGCCCCCTGCCATTCCTGGACGCTGTCTTTGCCTCCACCCAGGCGCGCCGCACCGGGAAACCAGTCGGACAGCACTTGGTACAGGCGTCTCAGCTCGGCTTTGGACTTCACACCCTGTGTTTCCCCCAGCCGGGATCCCCCGGCAACCCGGATCCGCTGGCCCATGCGCACGATGGATACCCCGTGCCGCGCGTCCAGCACGGCGGCCTGGGGGGTGTCCAGCGGTTCGCGCACCGCTGCGCTGATGGCGTGTCCGTAGACCGCCTGCAGTGGCAGCACCAGTCCCAACGGGCGCAGCAAACCCAGACTGGACGCGCCGGTGCAGACCACCGCGCCGTCAAAGCGCTGTGCAGCACCCGCGCCCGGATCTTTCTGCGTGCTGGGTTGGGTGCGCAAATACACGCCGCCACTGCTGTCCAGGTGCTCCACCTGGGTGGAAAATTCGAACCGGCAGCCCAGTTGCTGGGCCTTGGATTTGAGCAGCAGCGTGAACTGGCGGCAGTTGGCCGCCTCGTCGCCAGTGAGCTGAATGGCGCCGTGTAAAGCTGTTTCGGTGCTCAGAGCCGGCTCCAGCAGGTGAATCTGGTCGCCGGGAATTTCTTTGAACCCGATCCCCAGCTCGCGCATCAGGGGCAGGCTTGCTGCCGCTTGCGCGCTGTCGCGGGCGCTGCGCAGCAATACCAACAATTCTTGGCAATGGTCGTATTCGAGTTGCAGTTCGGCGGTGAGTGTCCACAAGCGTTGCTGGCTGTAGCTGGTGAGCTGGTGGTTGCCAATCAGCTGGCTGGCCGCCTGGCTGGCGCGGCCCGAGCGCAACGAGCGCCACAGCCACTGCAACTCTTGTCCACTGGGCAGGCGGTTCAAGCGCAGGCCGGAGCCACCCGCAGGCCCAGGAAAAAGCGAGCGCACCGACTCCAGGGCGCCCATGTGCAAGGCCAACCAGCCCGGTGAAATCAGGCCGCCGCTGGAAAAGCTGGCTTCTTCTGCGGCGGTCTGGCGGCGTTCGAACACCGTGACCTCGTGACCGCTTTGCGACAGCTCGTAAGCCGTGGTGACGCCGATCGCGCCCGCCCCAATGATGGCCAGTTTCAAGCGATACCCCAAATGCAGGATGCGGTGCGTGGTGCAGGGTGGCGGACCCCCGGATGGAGGTTGGACAGGGAAGGCTGGGGCATGGGGGAGGGCGTGCGGGAGGCACTAAGGGTTGCGGTGGCGTGTTGACGAGGCTACCGCAGAGGCGGGTGGAGAGGGACTGTACTGCTATAATCGACAGGCTTGACTGGAATCGGGTTTGATGCTTGCTTCAAACCAGAGACCGGTCGGGTTAATCACAAACCAGCCCAACCAGGTGTTGCCAGCGGGTCTTGGATTCCAGAGGAATTCATGACCGGTGGTGATCGGGGCTGGATTTTAGTCCCAACCTCTGGAAAGAAATCTCATGTCTATCACCATGCGCGAAATGCTGGAAGCCGGTGTCCACTTTGGTCACCAAACCCGCTTCTGGAACCCCAAGATGGCTCCGTACATCTTCGGCCATCGCAACAAAATTCACATCGTCAACCTCGAAAAGACGCTGCCTCTGTTTGAAGAAGCAGCCAAGTTCGTGCGTCAGCTCTCCGCCAACCGCGGCACCATTCTGATGGTCGGCACCAAGCGCCAGTCGCGCGAAATCGTCGCCACCGAGGCCCGCCGCGCTGGCGTGCCTTTCGTGGACCAGCGCTGGCTGGGCGGCATGTTGACCAACTTCAAGACCGTCAAGACCTCGATCAAGCGCTTGAAGGACATGCAAGCTCAGCTGGAAGCGGGCCTGGACAGCATGTCCAAAAAAGAACAACTGACCTTCAGCCGTGAAATGGCGAAGCTGGAAAAAGACATCGGCGGCATCCAGGACATGGCTGCTCTGCCCGACGCCATTTTTGTGATCGATGTGGGCTTCCACAAGATCGCCGTGCTGGAAGCGCAGAAGCTGGGCATTCCGCTGGTCGGCGTGGTCGATACCAATCACAACCCCGTGGGCATTGATTACGTGATCCCCGGTAACGACGACTCTTCGCGCGCCGTGGCCTTGTATGCCCGCGGTATCGCCGATGCGGTGATCGAAGGCCGTACCAATGCCGTCAACGACACGGTCAAGACCGTGGTGGCCGAAGGCCAGGACGAGTTTGTGGAAGTCAAGGAAGCCGCTGCTTCCTGATTCCGAGCTTTTGCGGAAAGAGGGGCTCCAGTAGCCCCTTTTTCGCAAGCGAATCCCTTGATTGGATGGCGTCAGCCCATCCTACTGCGAGTCGAAACGACCAACGGAGAATTGAATATGGCAATCACAGCAAGCATGGTGGCAGAACTGCGCGCCAAGACCGATGCGCCCATGATGGAGTGCAAAAAGGCCCTGACCGAGGCCGAAGGCAATATGGAAAAAGCCGAAGAGTTGCTGCGCGTCAAGCTCGGCAGCAAAGCCGGTAAAGCCGCCAGCCGGGTCACGGCCGAAGGCGTGGTCGCAAATTTCATCGACGGCACCACCGGTGCTTTGGTGGAAGTCAATTGCGAAACCGACTTTGTGTCCAAGAACGATTTGTTCTTGGCGTTCTGCAACCAGGTCGCCGAGTTGGTGGCCAAGCACAACCCGGCCGATGTCGCGGCCTTGTCGGCCTTGCCTCTGTCCATGGAGAGCTTTGGCCCCACGGTGGAAGACGTGCGAGCCGGCCTGATCGGGAAAATCGGCGAGAACATGAGCATCCGCCGCTTCAAGCGCTACAGCGAAGGTGGCCAACTGGCCGCTTACTTGCACGGTGTGCGCATCGGTGTGGTGGTGGAATACGTGGGCGACGAGACCGCCGCCAAAGACGTGGCCATGCACATCGCTGCCATGAAGCCGGTGTCTTTGTCGAGCGCCGAAGTGCCAGCCGAGCTGGTGGCGCGCGAGCGTTCGGTGGCCACGGCCAAGGCCGACGAAGACCGCAAGATCGCCGAAGCCGCTGGCAAGCCGGTGCAGTCCGATGAAATCGTGGCCAAGCGCATCGAAGGCGGCGTGCAGAAGTACTTGAAAGAAGTGAGCCTGTTCAACCAGTCCTTCGTCAAGAACGACAAGCAGACCGTTGAGCAGATGCTCAAGGCCGCCGACACCACCGTCAAGGGCTTTACCTTGTACGTGGTGGGTGAGGGCATCGAGAAGAAGGCGGACGATTTTGCCGCCGAAGTGGCCGCACAAGTGGCCGCCGCCAAAGGCGCCTGATCCAGAATGGAAATGGCCGCCTGACGCCGAACAAGACAACGGGCCGCAAGGCCCGTTGTCTTGTGTGGAACCGATTGGCGCAGGCACAGGCCGGCACTGCGGTGGTAAGTCCGGCGGTCCTCGCTACACTTGGCGGTTGAGATGTTGATTGCAATACAGAAGGTTGTCCCATGCCCGCTTACAAACGGATTCTGCTGAAGCTCTCCGGAGAGGCCCTGATGGGCGACGATGCGTTTGGCATCAACCGGGCCACCATCGTGCGCATGGTGGAAGAAATCGCCGAGGTCACCCGCCTGGGGGTCGAAGTGGCGATCGTGATCGGCGGCGGCAACATTTTCCGTGGCGTGGCCGGTGGTTCGGTCGGCATGGATCGGGCCACGGCCGACTACATGGGCATGCTGGCCACGGTCATGAACTCGCTGGCCCTGGCCGACACCATGGAAAAAGCCGGTTTGGTGGCGCGGGTCATGTCGGCGATTGCCATCGAACAGGTGGTGGAGCCCTATGTGCGGCCCAAGGCCTTGCAATACCTGGAGGAGGGCAAGGTGGTGGTGTTCGCCGCAGGTACCGGCAACCCGTTTTTCACCACCGACACCGCTGCCGCCTTGCGCGGTGCCGAGATCGGCGCCGAGATCGTGCTCAAGGCGACCAAGGTGGACGGCGTGTACAGCGCCGACCCCAACAAAGATCCGTCCGCAACCCGCTATACCTCCTTGTCTTTCGACGAGGCCATGGGCAAGAATCTGCAAGTGATGGACGCCACGGCGTTTGCGCTGTGCCGGGACCAGAAGCTGCCGGTCAAGGTGTTCTCCATCTTCAAGCCCGGTGCGCTGCGCAACGTGGTGCTGGGGGGTGATGAAGGTACCCTGGTACACGTTTGACCGCTTGGTTGCGACCGCATTCACCCATTTCGAGGAGCAAAAAATGAGTACTGCCGAGATACAAAAAACCGCCGAACACAAGATGCAGCAATCGCTGGAATCTTTTAAAAGCAGCCTGACGAAAATCCGCACCGGCCGCGCCAGTCCGGGCTTGCTCGATACCGTGCATGTCGAATACTACGGTTCGATGTTGCCTTTGTCCCAGGTGGCCAACCTGTCTCTGCTCGATGCCCGTACCGTGGGCGTGGCTCCGTGGGAGAAGGGCATGGGCGCCAAAATTGAAAAGGCGATTCGGGAGTCCGACCTGGGGTTGAACCCCTCCAGCCAGGGCGACCTGATCCGGGTACCCATGCCGCCCATGACCGAAGAGCGACGCAAGGAATTGACCAAGGTGGTGCGCAACGAAGGCGAAGCCGCCAAGATCGCGATCCGCAACCTGCGCCGCGACGCCAACGAATCGGTCAAGCGCCTGGTCAAGGACAAGCTGGCTTCGGAAGACGACGACCGGCGCTCGCAGGAAGATATCCAGAAGCTCACCGACCGCATGATCATCGAGGTGGACCGGCTGGTGGCGTCCAAAGAACACGACATCATGGAAGTGTGATCCGCGTGTCGGACCCGCTGCGGCAGTTTTCTTTTCATGGCGCTCCATGACGGCAAAAACCTTTGAAGATCTGCCGGGTGCGGGGCGTGTGCCTCGGCATGTGGCGATCGTCATGGACGGCAACGGGCGTTGGGCGCAGAAGCGCCACTTGCCGCGCGTGGCCGGACACAAGCAAGGGGTGGACGCGCTCAAGCGCACAGTCCATGCCTGCCTGCGCCGCCGTGTACAGGTGCTCACCGTGTTTGCTTTTTCCTCTGAAAACTGGAACCGGCCCGCTGAAGAGGTGGCGGGCCTGATGGAGCTGCTGGTATTGGCGCTGTCGCGCGAGGTGCCTGAGCTCCACAAAAATGGGGTGCAGCTGCATTTTCCGGGCGACAAGACCGGCTTGTCTGCTCGCGTGGTCCGTGGGCTGGAGTCGGCGGCGGTCAAGACCGTGGGCAACCAGGCGCTGGTGCTCAATGTCTGCTTCAACTACGGCGGGCGCTGGGACATGGTTCAGGCCGCGCGGCGGCTGGCCGAACAAGGCATTGAGATCAACGAAGAGACACTGTCTGCGGGCATGGCCTTGGCCCATGTGCCGGACCCCGATCTGCTCATCCGCACTGGCGGCGAATCGCGCCTGAGCAATTTCCTGCTCTGGCAATCGGCCTACACCGAGTTGTATTTCTCCGACGGCCTGTGGCCAGACTTTGACGAGATCGAGCTGGACAAGGCCTTGACCGATTTCGCGGGCCGCGAACGGCGGTTCGGCCAGACCTCGGCACAGGCCCCCGGCAGTGCTCTGCCCACGAGCGGGCGACAGCATGCTTAAGCAGCGCATCGTCACCGCGCTGGTGTTGCTGGCGATTCTCTTGCCCGCGTTGTTCTACCCGTCGATCGAACCTTTCGCCGCCTTGACCCTGCTCTTGATCGTGGCAGGAGGATGGGAGTGGGCCCGGCTCAATGGCTGCGGTACCCGGGTGGCCTTGGGCGTTGGCCTGGGACTGGGCGCTGCACTGGCGGGCTTTTGGCTATCGGGGGGGCTTGGCTTGGCCTGGCGCCCGCTGTGGCTGGCGGTCGGCGCAGTGTGGGTGCTGCTGGCGGTGGTGATGCTGCGGCGCGGCGTGGCGGGTTGGGGGGCCTGGTCGCCGCCGTTGCGCCTGTGGCTGGGCTTGTTCCTGATCGCCTGCGCTTGGCTGGCCATGGTGCAGGCGCGTCTTTTGGGTTTGAATTTTCTGTTGTCGCTGTTTGGCCTGGTCTGGATGGCGGACATCGCGGCCTATTTCGGTGGCAAAGCGCTGGGGCGTCGCAAGCTGGCGCCCGGC
Organism: Hydrogenophaga sp.; assembly: GCF_041633695.1. Classification (GTDB taxonomy): domain Bacteria; phylum Pseudomonadota; class Gammaproteobacteria; order Burkholderiales; family Burkholderiaceae_C; genus Hydrogenophaga. The sequence continues at coordinate 2,673 of NZ_JBFJMY010000110.1, read as the reverse complement.
ATCAGCCCCGGCAAAAGCTGGGAAGGTGTTTTCAGCGGCATGGCCGGGGTATGCCTGTTGGCACTGGCCTGGCTCTGGGCCGACGCCAACGGCCATACCGCGCAGGCCAGCGTATTTACCCATTTGTGGCGCATGGGCCCCGTCCTGGCCTTGCTGGCACTGGTTTTTCTGGTGGCCATGAGCGTGGTCGGGGATCTGATCGAATCGCTGGTCAAGCGCAGCGCGGGGGTTAAAGATTCCAGCCAACTGCTGCCCGGCCACGGTGGTGTGCTGGACCGCGTCGATGCTTTGTTACCCATCTTGCCGCTGGGCATGATGCTGGCCACGTTGTAAAACATGACTGCACCACTGTTCCTCACCATTCTGGGCTCGACCGGCTCCATCGGCACCAATACGCTGGACGTGGTGGCCCGCCACCCGGATCGGTTCCGCATTTTTGCGCTCACGGCGGCAACCCAGGTGGAGACCATGCTGGCCCAATGCGTGGCTTATCGGCCCCGCTACGCCGTCATGGCCAGCGCCGATCACGCCCAGCAGCTCACGCAACGCGTGCAGGCCCTGGGCCTGCCCACCGAGGTTCTGGCCGGCGAGCAAGCGCTGTGTGATGTGAGTTCTGCGCCCGAGGTCGATTGCGTCATGGCAGCCATCGTGGGTGCGGCGGGCATGGCGCCCAGCTTGGCCGCCGCGCGCACGGGGAAAAAGCTGTTGCTGGCCAACAAAGAGGCCCTGGTGGTGGGGGGCGAGTTCTTCATGTCCGCCGTGCGGGCCGGTGGTGGTGTGCTGCTGCCGATCGACAGCGAGCATTCGGCCATATTCCAGTCCTTGCCCGAAGACCCGGCCAGCTGGGCGCAGCGGGTGGAGAAGATCGTGCTCACCGCGTCCGGTGGGCCGTTTCGCACCCGCGACCCGCAAACCTTGCACAGCGTGACGCCGGATCAGGCTTGCGCCCACCCCAACTGGGTGATGGGGCGAAAGATCTCGGTCGATTCGGCCACCATGATGAACAAGGCGCTGGAGGTGATCGAGGCGCGTTACCTGTTTGACTTGGCGCCGTCGCAGATCGAAGTGGTTATCCACCCGCAGAGCGTGATCCATTCCATGGTGCAATACCGCGACCGCTCCATGGTGGCCCAACTGGGTACGCCCGATATGCGGGTACCCATTGCCTATGGACTGTCCTGGCCGGAACGCATGGAGTCGGGTGCGGACGCATTGGATTTCGCCACGCTGGGCGCTTTGACGTTTGAGCCGCCCGACGCGCAGCGCTTTCCAGGGCTGCAGCTGGCCTGGGACGCGCTGCAAGGGCCGAGTGGTACCACCGCCGTGCTCAACGCGTCCAACGAAATTGCGGTGCAGGCGTTTCTGGAACACCGCTTGCGCTTCGACCAGATTCACCGTGTGAACCATGCAACTTTGCAGCGCTTTCGCCCCTCCAAAGCCAGCGGTCTGGACGAGCTGCTGGCCATCGACCAGGAGGCCCGCAGCGTGGCGCAAGCCCTGGTGTCGACACAATCGCCTTGACCTTGAATCGGGTGCCGTCGCTGGACGTATCCAGAACCTGGATGGCTTGAACTGGAAAGATGAACCCCTGACATGTTGACCCTGATAGCTTTTGTGGTGGGCCTGGGCTTGCTGATCGCGGTGCACGAATACGGGCATTACCGCGTGGCCGTGGCTTGTGGCGTGAAAGTGCTGCGCTTCTCGATTGGTTTTGGCAAACCCTTGCTGCGCTGGACGCGCAAGAACCAGAGCACCGAGTTTGTGCTGTGCGCCTTGCCGTTGGGCGGCTATGTGCGCATGCTCGACGAGCGCGAAGCGCCGGTGGCCGCAGCGGAGCGCCACCTGGCTTTCAATACCCAGCCCTTGCGGTCGCGGGTTGCCATCGTGGCCGCCGGCCCAGTGGCCAATCTGTTGCTGGCGGTGGTTTTGTACGCCGCAGTGAACTGGATCGGGGTGGATGAACCCCAACCCGTGCTCAGCAGCCCGGTGGCGGGCTCCCTGGCCGAGCGCGCCGGTGTGCGTGGCGGGGAATGGGTGGGCCAAGCCGGCGCGAATCCGGACGAACCCAACGAAGTGGCTTCCTTCGAGGACTTGCGCTGGCGTCTGACGCAAGCTGCGCTGTCCGGTGAGGACCTCACCTTGTGGACCAGCGCTGAAGAGGGCGGGAGCACCCGGGCGCTTGTCCTGCCCTTGAGCGAACTGGACGTGAGCGAGGTCGATGCCAGCCTGTTTCAGCGCATCGGCATCGTCGGTCCATGGACGGCACCGGTGGTTGGTGAAGTGCTGGACGGTGGTGCCGCCGCCGCCGCCCGTTTGCAGGCCGGCGACCAGGTGCGTCGCATCGACGGCCATGCGGTGGTGGATGGGCAGGCGCTGCGTTCCATGATCCGCGCCGGTGTCGGCCCTGCTGGCCAGGTCGTGTCGCAGAGCTGGGACATCGAGCGCGCGGGCCGGGTCATGACACTGGAGGTGGTGCCCGCTGCGGAACGCATGGGCGAGGGCTGGATCGGCCGAATCGGCGCCTATATCGGTGCGCCGCCTGCCATGGTGCTGGTGCGGCATGGGCCGCTGGACGGGCTGATCCTGGGGCTGGAGCGGACTTGGGAGGTTTCGTGGATCACGCTCAAGATGATGGGCAAGATGCTGATCGGGGAAGCGTCGGTGCGCAATTTG
>NZ_JBFJMY010000109.1:0-11331 GCF_041633695.1 Hydrogenophaga sp. | reverse complement strand
TTCGGCGGCTTCCAGCCCGGCCAGATCCAGGGCCTGGTCCACCTGAGCGAGTTCGTTTTTCCACTGGGTGTGCAGGTCGGCCAGCTCTTCGGGCGGGCGCCGGTAGCGCCGGGCCAGCGACAGCCACAGCGAGAGCCGTTGATCGAGCGCGTCCAGGCTTTTGGGATCGAGCTCGGTGTGGCGGCTGTACTGGTGCAGGTTGTGCACCGTGTCCTGCACCTGGGCCAGAGCCGCTTCGAGCGCTTCCATGGCCTCGCCAAAGCGGGGTTCGATGTGGGCTTGCGCCTGCAATGCCGACAGCGCCCGCTGGATCAAACTGCTGGCGCCAGGCTCTTCGCTGTCCAGCGCATCGGCGGCCGCCTGGCTGGCTTCGAGCAAAGCCTGGGCATTGGCCAGACGGCTGTGCTGGGTGTTGAGTTCTTCCCACTCGCCGCTGGCGGGCATGAGCTTGTCCAACTCGGTGATTTGCCAGGCCAGGCGTTCGCTTTCTTGTTGCAAGCTGTTCTGTCGCTCTTTGGCATCCGTCAGTGCCTGGTGTTTTTGCCGCCAAACCGCCCAAGCCTGGGCAGCGGGCGCTGTGTCGATGTCGGCATAAGCGTCGAGCAAGGCTCGCACCGCGTCGGCACGGGTGAGGCTTTGCCAAGCGTGTTGACCGTGGATGTCGACCAGCCCGTCGGCCAGGGCCTTCAACTGGGCCATGGTGGCCGCGCTGCCGTTGATCCAGGCCCGGCTACGGCCGTCGGTGTCGATGGTGCGGCGCAGCAGCAGGTGTTCGTCTTGCGCAAAACCCTGTTCTTCGAGCCAGCCGGTCAGTTTGGGAGGCAGGTCGAACTCGGCGGCGATTTCGCAGCGTGCCGCGCCCTCACGCACCACACCGCTTTCGGCGCGCGCACCCAGTGCGAGCTGCAACGCGTCGATCAAGATCGATTTGCCGGCACCGGTTTCGCCGGTGAGCACGCAAAAGCCCTGGTCCAGCTCCAGGTCCAGCGACTGCACAATGACGAAATCGCGCAAAACAATGCGTCGTAAGCTCATGGTCGAGGAAGATTCCCTGCGGCAAAAATGCACCAACCGCGTATTTTGGCAGCTGCGTTCAAGTCCCTTCGTTCCAGTGCAACTTTTTTCGCAGCGTATCGAAATAACTCCATCCCACGGGGTGCAGCAGGCGCAGCGCGTACTCGGAGCGCCGGACCACGATGCGGTCACCGTGCAGCAGGCTGGTGAGCGACTGCATGTCGAAATTGACGCTGGCGTCCTTGCCCGAGACGATTTCCACCGCGATCTCGCTTTGTTCGGGCACGACCACCGGGCGGTTGGACAAGGTGTGTGGGGCAATGGGCACCATCACCCAGCCACCAATGGCCGGGTGCAGCAATGGGCCTCCGGCCGAAAGCGCGTACGCGGTCGAACCGGTGGGCGAGGCGATGATCAGGCCGTCGGCGCGCTGGTTGGCCACAAAATGCCCGTCCACCTCCACCCGCAGCTCGATCATGCTGGCCACGCCGCCGCGGTTGACCACCACGTCGTTGAGTGCGGTGGCTTCGAACACGCAACGTCCGTCGCGCCACACCTTGGCCGCCATCAGGGCGCGCGCGTCTTCTTGGTACGCGCCGCGCAGAATGGGGGGAAGAATTTCCCGGTAGGCCTCAAAGGGCACGTCGGTGATGAAACCCAGGCGGCCCTGGTTGATGCCCACCAGCGGCAAGCCATAACGCGCCAGTTGGCGGCCTATGCCCAGCATGGTGCCGTCGCCGCCGACCACCAGGGCCAGATCGCAGACCTTGCCCATGGCCGACACGTCCAGCGCCGGGTATTGCAGCAAACCGGTGTTGAGCGCGGTCTCGCGCTCCAGGGAAACATCGCAACCTTGCTCGTGCAGAAAATGCGCAATCTCGTCCACCGCGTTGCGCGCACCCGGAGCCTGGTACTTGCCCACGATGGCCACGTGAGAAAAGCGCAACGCACGGTGGGCTGGATCGGAAGAGTTCCGGGCATCGGATGGCAAATTCATGGGCAAATTACAACATAGCTTCGTACAATGAAACCATGCTAGATGACCGTGCCAAACTGTTGCTCAAAGCGCTTGTCGAGCGCTACATCGCCGATGGCCAGCCGGTTGGCTCCCGCACCTTGGCCAAGGCCGCCGGGCTGGAGTTGTCGCCAGCGACGATCCGCAACGTGATGAGCGACCTCGAAGAGCTGGGGCTGATCGCCAGCCCCCACACGTCGGCGGGCCGCATTCCCACCGCCCGCGGCTACCGCCTGTTTGTGGACACCATGCTCACGGCCCGCAAAGACCGGTTTAGCGGGGTTGAAGGCATGACCGGTCCCGGCATCGATCCCGATCAGCCGCACAAGGTGATCAGCCACGCGGCCACCATGTTGTCCAACCTGTCGCAATTCGTGGGTGTGGTGATCGCTCCCAGGCGGGCCTCGGTGTTTCGCCACATCGAATTTCTCAGCTTGTCGGAGCGCCGGGTGCTGGTCATCCTGGTGTCACCCGACGGCGATGTGCAGAACAGGATCATCCACACGCAAGTGCATTTCACGCAGCCCCAGTTGCTGGAAGCGGCCAATTTTCTCAACGCCCACTATTCGGGCCTGACCATGGAAGAAGTACGGGAACGCCTGAAAACCGAGGTCGACGTGTTGCGCGGCGAAATCGCCGGCTTGATGAAAGCCGCGGTGGACATCGGCAGCCAGGCCGAGGCCGAGCAGGATGAAGTGGTGGTCTCGGGCGAGCGCAACCTGCTGTCGGTCAGCGAATTTTCCAGCGACATGGGCAACTTGCGGCGCCTGTTTGATCTGTTCGAGCAAAAGACGCAGCTGATCCGTTTGCTGGACGTGTCGTCCCGGGCCGATGGCGTGCGCATCTATATCGGCGGCGAAAGCCAAGTCGTTCCCTTTGAAGAGCTGTCCGTCGTCACCGCGCCCTACGAGGTCGATGGCCAAGTGATCGGCACCCTGGGCGTGATCGGGCCACAACGCATGTCTTACGAACGCATGATTCAGATCGTGGACGTGACATCCAAGCTGGTGAGCAACGCCCTGAGCCACGGGAAATAGCGCGCTGTTCCGAGCCGAGCGGCAGAGGCCTCTACAATGCAAGCCGCGCGGGCCGTTAGCTCAGTTGGTTAGAGCAGAGGACTCATAATCCTTTGGTCGACAGTTCAAGTCTGTCACGGCCTACCAAAATCTCGTGCTAGAATGCGAAGCTTAGCGGCTGTAGCTCAGCTGGATAGAGTACTTGGCTACGAACCAAGGGGTCGTGGGTTCAATTCCTGCCAGCCGCACCAAATGAATAGCCCGCAGCCACAAGCTGCGGGCTTTTTCATGCCCGTCACTTTTTTGCTGCCTGCTCGCGCCTTCCGTCTTGCCACCTTCCTTGCTGTAATCTGAGCGCATGAGCAAGGCTTTCACACGCGAGACCGACCACGACGACGAAGACGAGCCGCCGTTGGTGCCGGCAGCGCCCAGTGGCAAGAACTACATCACACGCCCCGGCTACGACCGCCTGCGGACCGAATGGCTGGCGCTGATGGACGATGAGCGTCCCAAAGTGGTCGAGGCGGTTCACTGGGCGGCACGCAACTGCGACCGTTCTGAAAATGGCGACTACATCTACGGTAAGAAGCGCTTGCGCGAAATCGATCGCCGTATCCGCTTTTTGTCCCGGCGGCTGGAGATCGCTGAAGTGGTGGATCCCTCGGTGCACCACGGGGGCGATCAGATTTTTTTTGGAGCCACTGTGGACTACGAAGACGAAGCCGGGCAGGGAACGACGGTCACCATTCTGGGGGTCGACGAGGCAGAGAGTGCCCAGGGGCAGATCAGCTGGATTTCGCCTGTGGCTCGCGCGCTGTTGAAAGCACGCGTCGGCGATGTGGTGCAACTGATCGTGCCAGGCGGTGCGCAGCAGTTGGAAGTCTTGTCCGTCAGCTACCCCGCGCCCGAGCAGGGCTGAACATGCCCCTGCGTACTGCTCAGTGTTTCACCGGCTTGTAGCGCTGGGCCTTGATCACCGACGTTGTGCGTTTGAGGCTGCGCAGCACTTCTGCCAGGTGCACGCGGTCGCGCACCGAGATCGAAAAGCGGATATCGGTGGCGGTCTGGGCGGCGTCATCGCCCATGTCGACGTGGGTGATGTCGGCCTCGGCTGCGCCGATGGCCGATGCCACGCGGGCCAACACGCCTTTGCCGTTGCTCACGGTGACCACGATCGAGGTGTCGAACGAGCGCACCGTTTCTTCGGCCCATTCCACCTCCAGAAAGCGCTCGCTGTCGCGCGACTTCAGGCGTCTCGCGGTCGGGCAGTCGTCGGCATGGATCACCAGACCCTCGCCTCGGCCCAGATAGCCCACGATGCGGTCGCCCGGAATCGGTTTGCAGCAGCGCCCGTACTGCACCGACAGACCTTCGCTGCCGTCCAGCGTGACCACGCCTTGCGCGGTCGAGTCGTCTTGCCCGCTGGCATAGCGCTCGGTGCTGATCAGCAGCGCATCGGGCTTCAGGCCCGTTTCTGACAGCAGCACCGCGAGCTTTTTGCCCACCATGTTCGCGATGCGTTTGCCCATGCCGATGTCGGACAGCAGTTCGTCGCGGCTCTTGTTGCTGCTGAAGCGCAGCAACTTTTCCCAGGTGGCTTTGTATTCGCCATCCTCTGCCGGCAGTGCCGCGATGCCCTCCGAGCGCAGCGCCTGGGTGAGCATGCGCTCGCCCAGCACGTTGGACTGCTCTTGCGCAGCGGTCTTGAGGTGGTGCCGAATTTTGGAACGCGCCCGCCCGGTCTTCACAAACGACAACCAGGCCGGATTGGGTTCTGCGCTGTCTTTGGTCACGATCTCCACCACGTCGCCGTTGTTCAGTTCGGTGCGCAGTGGCCGCTGTTCGCCATTGATGCGGGCAGAGACCGTGTGGTTGCCCACGTCGCTGTGGATGGCGTAGGCGAAATCCATGACGGTTGCACCACGGGGCAGCGACAGAATTTTGCTCTTGGGCGTGAAGACGTAGACCGCATCAGGGAACAGGTCGATCTTGATGTGATCCCAGAACTCCGCCGCGTCGTGGGTTTCCTGCTGGATATCGAGCAGCGACTGCAGCCATTGCGTGCCCAGCCGTTGCGTGGTGTCGCTGTTGGGCTCGTTGGCCTTGTACAGCCAGTGCGCGGCCACGCCAGACTCGGCCACCACGTCCATGGCGTGGGTGCGCAGCTGGAATTCGATGTTGGTGCCGAAAGGGCCGATCAAGGTGGTGTGTAGCGACTGGTAGCCATTGACCTTGGGGATGGCCACGTAATCGCGGAACTTGCCCGGCACCGGTTTGTAGAGTTGGTGCAGCACGCCCAGACCGGTGTAACAGTCCGAGAGGTCGGGCACCACGATGCGAAAGCCGTAGATGTCGGTCACCTGTGAAAACGACAGGTGCTTGCTGTCCATCTTGCGGTAGACGGAGAACAGGGTTTTTTCCCGGCCCATGATGCGCATGTCCATACCGTGCTGGTCAAAGACGGTTTGCACTTCTTGTTCGACCCGCGAAATCAGGTCGCGCCTGCGGTTGCGCGACTTGTTGAGCGCTTTGGACAACACTTCGTAGCGCCAGGGGTGCAAGTGGCGAAACGCCAGGTCTTGCAGCTCGCGGTAGGTGAAGTTCAAACCCAGGCGGTGCGCGATCGGCGCATAGATTTCCAGGGTCTCACTGCTGATGCGCGCCCATTTGGCGCGCGGCATGTCGCCCATGGTGCGCATGTTGTGCGTGCGGTCCGCCAGCTTGACCAGGATGACCCGGACATCTTTGGCCATGGCCAGCAGCATCTTGCGGAACGACTCGGCCTGGTTTTGTTCGCGGGTGTCGAACTCCAACTTTTCCAGCTTGGTCAGTCCATCGACCAGTTCGGCCACCGGCGCACCGAAGTGCCGCACCAGTTCTTCCTTGGTCACGCCACAGTCTTCGATGGCGTCGTGCATCAAGGCCGCCATCAGTGCTTGTGCATCCAGTTTCCATTCGGCGCATTGGGCCGCCACCGCAATGGGGTGGGTGATGTAGGGGTCGCCATTCTTGCGCAACTGGCCCAGATGGGCCTCGTCGGCAAACCGGTAGGCCTGGCGGACGTTTTCAATATCGGCGGCGCTCAGGTATTCGAGCTTGTTCTCCAGTGCCGCAAAGCTGGCCGCAGCCGCGCTCGAAACCGGTTCGCTGTCGGTTCCTGGCGCTGGATGAAGGGCTGAATGGTCCACTGAACTCATGAGAGTACTTTAGCCGCAGAAAGCCAGGCTTGTGGACGGTAGGGCAATGGAGCCGCGAATGGACGTCGCCGCGCAGCGACAAACAAAAAAGCACCGCAGTGCGGTGCTTTTGAGTGAGAGGGTGCAGCCGAAACGCTGGAACGCGCTCAGAGGGGTACCTTCTTCAGCATCTCCAGGCCCACTTTGCCTTCGGCAATTTCGCGCAAGGCGGTCACACCCGGCTTGTTCTTGCTCTCGATCTTGGGCGCGTGGCCTTGGCTGAGCATGCGGGCGCGGTAGGTGGCGGCCAGAACCAGCTGGAAACGGTTGGGGATCTTTTCCAGACAATCTTCGACGGTGATGCGTGCCATGTGCGGGCTCCGGGATAAATGCAGTGGGTCAGTGGATGTTGAGCGCGCTGAACGTAGCGCTTCGGGCGATACGCTGGGCGGAAAACTTGAGCCGCTGGGCGTGAACGATGGCCTTGAGGTCAAACAGGGCCCGCTCGAACAACTCGTTGATTATAACGAAGTCGAACTCTTTGGCGTATGTCATCTCGGTGGCCGCGTTCTGCAGCCGCAATTCGATAACCTCGGCACTGTCTTCGGCCCGGCGCTCCAGGCGGGAGCGCAACTCTTCCCAGCTGGGAGGCAGTATGAAGACCAGTACCGCGTTGGGGAAGATGCGTTTGACCTGGATCGCGCCCTGGAAGTCGATCTCCAGCACCACGTCCGTGCCCTGTGCCATGCGCTGCTCGATGGTCGCCTTGGAGGTGCCATACCGGTTGCCGTGCACCTTGGCCCACTCCAGAAAGCCGTTCTGGATCACCATGTTGTCGAAAGTCTCTTCGCTGATGAAGTAGTACTCGCGACCGTGCAGCTCCTGCCCCCGGGGCGCACGCGTGGTGTGGGAAATGGACGGCACGACGCGCGAGTCCAGTTCCATCAGCGCCTTGACCAGGCTGGATTTGCCGGCGCCACTAGGGGCCGCCACTACAAACAGGTTTCCGGGGTATTCCATGGGGGGTGCAAGCTTACAACGACGCGGGTGATGGGTAGGGGTGGATAGGAGGGCCGGGCGCCTTCACTCGATGTTTTGAACCTGTTCGCGCATTTGTTCGATCAGCACCTTCATGTCCACCGAGATGCGGGTGAGCTCCAGGCTGGACGATTTTGCGCCGAGCGTGTTGGCTTCGCGGTGCAGTTCTTGAATCAGAAAGTCCAGGCGTTTGCCCACTTCGGCGCCTTTTTTCAGCAGGCGCTCGATTTCCACCAGGTGCGAGTCCAGCCGCGTCAGCTCTTCCGCCACGTCGATGCGGATGGCGAAAGCCGTGGCTTCGGTGAGCGCGCGGTCGCGCGCCATGTCGGGGGTGATGGTGTTGCCGGTGCTGGCGGCCGTGGCAGTCAAGGCCTCGTTCCACCGGTCCATGAAGCGCTGGCGTTGCTGGTTCACCAACTGCGGAATCAGCGGCTGCGCGTCTTTCGCCAGCTGGCGCAGCTGCGTCAATCGGTCAACCAGCATGGTGGCCAGGCGCTCGCCTTCGCGCGCACGGGCCTGCACCAGGCTGTCCAGGGCGGTGCCGGACAGGGCGATCAGGGCTTCGTTCAAGTTGCCGGCATGGGCGCTTTGCCGCCCGGTCAGCTGCAACACGTCCGCCACCGAGAGCGGCGCGGCCTTGGGCAGCCAGGACAGCACGCTGTCTTGCAGTCCCACCAGCTTTTGCAGTTCGGCCGTGGTGGGCGGGCGGGTTCCGGTGTCGCTGCGGCCTTCGATCCAGGCGCGCACCTCCACCTTGCCGCGCTTGAGCCGGGATCCCAGCAATTCGCGCAAGGCCGGTTCGGCGCCCCGCAGGTCGTCGGGGAGTTTGAAGGTGAGGTCGAGAAAGCGGCTGTTGACGGACCGAATCTCCAGGCCCAGACCCGGCTGCGCCTCGGCGTTGCTGGTGGCGGAAGGTCCGCCATGCTGGGCCGTCGCGTAGCCGGTCATGCTGTAAACTGCCATGGGACAAAAGCCTATCAGGTTGAATGGTCCAAAACGAGGCGCCCTGGAAACCATCCGAATTATGTCAAAGGTCAAACCAGCTCCCCTTCCTCCTGATACCGTGATCGGCGGCTACCGCATCGTGCGCAAAGTGGCCGCCGGGGGTTTTGGCGTGGTCTATCTGGCTGTGGACACCGAAGGTCAGCAAGTGGCGGTGAAGGAATACCTGCCCTCGTCGCTGGCCACCCGCGGTCCGGGTGAGCTGCTGCCGCAAGTGCAGCCAGAAAAGCTCTCGCTGTACCGGCTCGGTCTCAAAAGTTTTTTTGAAGAAGGCCGGGCACTGGCCCAGATTTCGCACGCCTCGGTGGTGAGCGTGCTCAATTTCTTTCGCGAGAACGAAACCGTTTACATGGTCATGAATTACCTGGAGGGCGCGTCGCTCCAAGAATTCATCATCACCTCGCGCGAGCTGAAAAAGCAGAAGGTGTTCCGCGAGTCCACCATCCGCTCGCTGTTTGACGAAATGTTGCGGGGCTTGCGCATCGTGCACCAGCACAAGATGCTGCACCTGGACATCAAGCCGGCCAACATCTTTGTGACCGACGACAACCGGTCCGTGCTGATCGACTTTGGCGCGGCGCGCGAGGTGCTGAGCAAAGAGGGCAACTTCATCCGCCCGATGTACACGCCCGGTTTTGCCGCGCCCGAGATGTACCGGCGCGATTCCAGCATGGGGCCGTGGACCGATATTTACGCCATTGGCGCCTGCATCTACGCCTGCATGCAGGGCTATCCGCCCAACGACGCGCCGCAGCGGCTGGAGAAAGACCGGCTCTCGCTGGCTTTGTCGCGCCTGCGGGGCGTGTATTCCGACAACCTGATTGAAGTGGTGGAGTGGTGCATGTCGCTCGATCCCTTGTCGCGTCCTCAATCGGTGTTCGCGCTGCAAAAAGAGCTGAGCCGGGAAACCGAGCGCAGTTACACCAAGCTCAGCGTGGCCGAAAAAATGCGTTTGCAGTTCGACAACATCGTGTCGGACAACAAGAAGACTTTGCGTAAATCGACCAACGCGGCCACCAAGTTCAAATGAAGTTTTCGGTTTACCAGATCAGCCGTCAGGGTGGGCGCGAGCGCAACGAAGACCGCATGGGGTATTGCTATACCCGCGAATCGGGGCTTTTTGTGCTGGCCGATGGCATGGGTGGCCACCCCGAGGGCGCGATGGCGGCCCAGCTGGCCTTGCAAACGTTTTCCGCCTATTTCCAGAAAGCGGCCAACCCCACGGTGCGCGAGGTGCCGGAGTTCCTTTCCAGCGCCTTGATGGCCGCACACCACCAGATCATCCGGTATGCGGCAGAAAAGGGCATGCTGGACACGCCGCGCACCACGCTGGTGGCGTCGGTGATGGAGCGCAACAATATTTATTGGGTGCACTGCGGCGATTCGCGCCTGTACGTGGTGCGCAACGGCGCCATGCTCACCCGCACGCGCGACCACTCCTACATGGAGCAGCAGGCGCACCTGGGGCGCAACACCCAGCACATCAACCGCAACATCCTGTTTACCTGCCTGGGTTCGCCAGCCAAACCCGTGTTCGACCTTTCAGGGCCGGTTCAGCTGATGCAGGGTGACCGGGTGCTGCTCTGTTCGGATGGCCTCTGGGGTACGGTGGAAGACCATGAAATCGTGTCCGAGCTGGCCAAGAATTCGCTCGAGCACGCTGTGCCCGAGCTGGTGGAGCTGGCGCTCAAACGCGGTGGCGCACGTTGCGACAACGTGACCATCCTGGCGATGGAATGGGAAACGCCCGACGAATTCCAGAGCACGCGGGTCTCCACCGAAGACATCGAAGACGGTGTTTTCGCCTCCACCATCCAGTCGGGAGTGCCAGATCCGACCATCGAAGACCTGGACGACGAAGCGATCGAAAAATCGATTGCCGAAATCAACGAAGCGATACGCCGCACGGCCGAACGCAACGCCTGACCCCCATTTGAAGGTTCCCATGACAGATTCCCAACGACCCGACAACCGGGCCGCCGATGCTTTGCGCCCGGTGCGCATCACCCGCGGCTACACCATCCATGCCGAAGGCTCGGTGCTGATCGAGTTCGGCAATACCAAGGTCTTGTGCACCGCATCGGTGGAAGAAAAAGTGCCACCGCACAAGCGGGGCAGTGGTGAGGGCTGGGTCACGGCCGAATACGGCATGCTGCCGCGCGCCACGCACACCCGCAGCGCGCGCGAAGCAGCCAAAGGCAAACAAAGCGGGCGCACGCAGGAAATCCAGCGCCTGATCGGCCGCTCGCTGCGCGCGGTGTTCGATCTGAAAGCCCTGGGCGAACGCACCATCTCGCTGGATTGCGACGTGTTGCAGGCCGATGGCGGCACGCGCACGGCCAGCATCACCGGCGCCTTCGTGGCAGCGGCCGACGCGGTCAATGGATTGCTCAAGCAGGGGCTGATCAGCACCTCGCCCATCAAAGGCCCGGTGGCGGCGATTTCGGTTGGCATTCTCAAAGGCGTGCCGCTGCTCGATCTGGAATACGTGGAAGACTCGGCCTGCGACACCGACATGAACGTGGTCATGACCGGTGCCGGGCACTACGTGGAAGTGCAGGGCACCGCCGAAGGCGTGGCCTTCACCCGCCAAGAAATGGACGCCTTGCTGGCCTTGGCCGACAAAGGCATTGCGGAACTGGTGACGTTGCAGGCCCAGGCATTGGCGGCACCGCTCAGCGCGGCATGAAGCTGGTTCTGGCCTCGAACAACGCGGGCAAGCTCGCCGAGTTGCAGGCCTTGCTGGCGCCGCTGGGCGTGGCGCTGGTGCGCCAGGCCGATCTCGGCATACCCGAAGCGCCCGAGCCGCACCGCACTTTCGTCGAAAACGCACTTGCCAAGGCCCGCCACGCGTCGCGGCTCAGCGGCCTGCCCGCGCTGGCCGACGACGCCGGCCTGTGTGTGCAAGCCTTTGGCGGCTTGCCGGGCGTGGACACGGCGTTTTACGCCACCCAGTTTGGCTACCCCAAGAGCGACGCCAACAATGTGCGTGCCCTGCTGGAGCAAATGGCCGGGCAAACCGACCGCCGCGCCGCGCTGGTCAGCACCTTGGTGGCCTTGCGCAGCGCCG
>NZ_JBFJMY010000108.1:0-11355 GCF_041633695.1 Hydrogenophaga sp. | reverse complement strand
TGCCGCCGCCGCCGCCCGTTTGCAGGCCGGCGACCAGGTGCGTCGCATCGACGGCCATGCGGTGGTGGATGGGCAGGCGCTGCGTTCCATGATCCGCGCCGGTGTTGGTCCTGCTGGTCAGGTCGTGTCGCAGAGCTGGGACATCGAGCGCGGGGGCCGGGTCATGACCCTGGAGGTGGTGCCCGCTGCGGAACGCATGGGCGAGGGCTGGATCGGCCGCATCGGCGCCTACATCGGCGCGCCGCCTGCCATGGTGCTGGTGCGGCATGGGCCGCTGGACGGGCTGAGCCTGGGGCTGGTGCGGACTTGGGAGGTTTCGTGGATCACGCTCAAGATGATGGGCAAGATGCTGATCGGGGAAGCGTCGGTGCGCAATTTGAGCGGCCCGCTCACCATTGCCGACTACGCGGGCAAGTCGGCCAGCTTGGGGCTCACCTCTTACATGCTGTTTCTGGCGCTCATCAGCGTCAGCCTGGGGGTGCTCAACCTGCTGCCGCTGCCAGTCTTGGACGGTGGGCACCTGATGTATTATCTTTGGGAAGGTCTGACTGGTCGCAGCGTGTCTGACGTCTGGATGCAGCGCCTGCAGCGCGGGGGTGTCGTGGTTTTGATGGCACTGATGTCCGTGGCCTTGTTCAATGATGTTGCCCGTTTGCTGGGTTGAACGCTTCCTTCTCATGAAAAAAAATTCCTTTGGTCTGCGTGGCCTGACCCTGTCTGCGGTCGCCGCCGCCTTGCTGACCGCCTTGCCCGCTTGGGCGGTTGAGCCCTTCACTTTGCGCGATATCCGGGTCGAAGGCCTGCAGCGGGTGGAGCCGGGCACGGTGTTCGCCTCCCTGCCGTTTCGCATCGGCGATCTCTACAACGACGACAAAGGTTCGACCGCGATTCGCTCGTTGTTCGGCCTGGGCCTCTTCACCGACGTGCGCTTGCAGATCAACGGCAGCGTGCTGGTGGTCATTGTCGAAGAGCGTCCGACGGTTGCCGATGTGAGCTTTTCCGGCATCAAGGAATTTGACGCCGATGTGCTCAAACGTTCGTTGCGCGACGTGGGCTTGACCGAAGGCCGCCCGTTCGACAAGGCGCTGGCCGACCGGGCCGAGCAAGAGCTCAAGCGGCAATACATTGCCCGCAGCATGTACGCGGCCAATGTGGTGACCACGGTGACACCTGGCGAGCGCAACCGCGTCAACCTCAACTTCAGTGTCAACGAAGGCGCTGTCGCCAAAATCAAGGACATCCGCATCGTGGGCAACCAGGCGGTGTCCGAATCGACGCTGCGCGACTTGTTCGATCTGGACACGGGTGGCTGGCTGAGCTGGTACACCAAGTCCGACCAGTACTCGCGGCCCAAACTCAACGCCGACCAGGAGGCGCTGCGCTCGTACTACCTGAGCCGTGGCTATCTGGAATTCCGCATCGATTCGACGCAGGTCGCGATATCGCCGGACAAAAACGAAATCACCGTCACCATCAACATCACGGAGGGCAAGCGCTACGTGGTGTCTTCTGTGGAGCTGGAGGGTGAGTACCTGGGTAAAGAGGAAGAGTTCAAATCCTTGGTGGCGCTTCGGGTAGGTGAAGCCTATAACGCCGAAGACATGAGCAAGACCGTGAAGGCCTTCACCGATTATTTCGGCGCCTTCGGTTATGCCTTTGCACAGGTCGACGCGGTGCCCGCGATCGATCGGGTCAACAACCGGGTGGCGTATGTGATCCGCGCGCAGCCCGCTCGCCGCGTCTATGTCCGCCGCATCAACGTCGAGGGCAACAACCGCACCCGAGACGAAGTCATTCGCCGCGAGTTCCGGCAGTTCGAGTCGGCCTGGTACGACAGCGACCGCATCAAGCTCTCGCGCGACCGGGTTGATCGTTTGGGATTTTTCACCCAGGTCGGCATCGACACCCAGGCCGTGCCGGGTGCACCCGACCAGGTGGACCTGAGCGTTTCGGTGACGGAAAAGCCGACCGGCAACCTGTCCTTCGGTGCCGGCTACTCCCAGGCCGACCAGCTGTCTTTTCTGGTGGGGATCAAGCAGGAAAACGTGTTCGGTACCGGGAATTACCTGGGATTTGATATCAACACCAGTAAGTACAACCGCCAAGTGGTGTTGAGCACCACCGACCCGTACTACACCACCGACGGTATTTCGCGCAGCTTTGACGCCTATTACAAGACGACCCGGCCCTATACCGAACAAGGCGGCGACTACCGTTTGGTCACGCCGGGCGTCGGTGTGCGTTTCGGCGTGCCGTTCACCGAGACCGATACGGTGTATTTCGGCGTGGGCGCTGAACAAACGCGCATCGAACCCGGTACCAACATCCCGGCCGCCTATCTGAAATACGCCAACGAATTCGGCTTCACCAGCACCTCGGTGCCGTTGACGCTGGGTTGGGCACGCGACAGCCGCGACAGCGCGCTGGTTCCCAACGAGGGGCAGTTGCAGCGCGTGAACGCCGAACTGGGCATTGCGGGCGATACCCGCTACGTCAAAGCCAACTACCAGATCCAGCAGTACATTCCCCTGAACAAGAAGTTCACGCTGGCCTTCAACGGTGAAGTGGGCTGGGGCAAGGGGTTGGGTGGCAAGCCGTTCCCGATCTTCAAGAACTTCTATGGCGGTGGCTTGGGGTCTGTCAGGGGCTTCGAGCAAGGCACCCTGGGTCCGCGCGACATCACCAGCGCCTTCATTGGGGGCGCGAAAAAGCTGGGTTTCAATGCCGAATTCATCGCGCCATTCCCGGGGGCTGGCAACGACCGCAGCCTGCGGCTGTTTGGTTTCGTGGATGTGGGCAATGTCTATGGCGAACAGAGCAAAATCGACTTCTCCGAGATGCGGGCTTCGGTGGGCGTGGGTCTCAGCTGGATCTCACCCATTGGCCCTTTGCGGATCGCCTACGCCAACCCTGTGCGCAAGTTTGCAGGCGATAGAATCCAGAAATTCCAGTTTCAGATCGGAACCTCGTTTTAATGAAGAACTTTCCTCGCTTTTATCTTCGCCACTTTGCCGTGGCCGCCACCGTGGGCCTGCTGGCCGTGACGGCGTTTGCGCAGGACTTTCGCATCGGGTTCGTGAACACCGAACGCGTTTTCCGCGAAGCCAATATGGCCAAAGCCGCGCAGACCAAACTGGAGCAAGAATTTTCGCGCCGCGAAAAAGAAGTGCAAGGCCTTGGCACACAGTTGAAGTCCGCGTCGGAGAAATTCGAACGTGAGGCGCCCACGCTACCCGAAAGCCAGCGGGTGTCCCGCCAGCGCCAGCTGGTGGAGCAAGACCGCGAGTTTCAACGCAAACAGCGCGAGTTCCAGGAAGACCTGAATCTGCGCAAGAACGAAGAGCTGCAGCAGGTGCTGGAGCGTGCGAACCGCGTGATCAAACAGGTGGCCGAGGCCGAAAAGTACGACCTCGTGATCCAGGAGGCGGTGTACATCAACCCCAAGCACGACATCACCGACAAGGTGTTGAGCACCTTGAACAACGCAAAGTAGGCGGGAATCCGGAGTGTCCAGAACGCTGGGTGCGATTGCCAAAGCCCTCGGCGGTTCTCTGGTCGGACCGGCCGATGCGCTGATCGAGCGTCTCGCGCCGCTGGCGACCGCCGGTCCCAATGACTTGGCGTTTGTGGCCCAGGCCCGATACGCCAGCCAGATCGGCTCCACCCAAGCCGGCTGTCTGATCGTGCCGCCAGCCTTGCTGGAAGCCGCCCGCGTGCGCGGGGCCTGTTTGGTCACCGACGATCCTTATCTCTATTTCGCGCACCTGACCCAATGGTGGCGGCGCGAGCACGAGGCGGCGGTCGAACCCGGCATCCATGCGTTGGCGAGCGTGCACCCCAGTGCACAGATCGGCGAAGGGGCGCACATTGGCGCTTTCGCCGTGATTGGCCCCGAGGTGCGGATCGGCGAGCGGTGCCACATCGGCTCGCATGTGAGCCTGGAGGCGGGCGCGCAGATCGGAGCCGACACCCACCTGCATGCCCGGGTCACGGTGCAACGCGGTTGCACCCTGGGCGCCCGGTGCGTGCTGCATTCCGGGGTGGTGATCGGTGCCGACGGATTCGGCTTTGCCAACGACCAGGGTCGCTGGGTCAAGATCGAACAGTTGGGCTCGGTGCGCATCGGCGACGATGTGGAGATTGGCGCCAACACCTGTATCGACCGTGGCGCCTTGGACGATACCGTGATCGCCAACGGCGTCAAACTCGACAACCTGATCCAGATCGGGCACAACGTGCAGGTGGGCGAAAACACCGCCATGGCAGGCTGCGTGGGTGTGGCGGGCAGTGCCGTGATCGGCGCGAACTGCACCATCGGCGGCGGTGCCGTGGTGCTGGGCCATCTGAGCTTGGCCGACGGCGTGCATATTTCTGCCGCCTCGGTGGTGACGCGTTCCATCCGTGCGCCCGGACATTACACCGGCATGTTCCCCATCGACGACAATGCGGCTTGGGAAAAGAACGCCGCCTCACTGAAACAGCTCAACCGGCTGCGCGAACGCCTGAAGGCCGTTGAGCGCGCCATCGAGCAAGCCATGAAGAAATCACCCTAGCCATGATGGACATCCACGAAATTCTGAACAAGCTGCCGCACCGCTACCCCTTTCTGTTGGTGGATCGGGTGCTGGAGCTGGAAAAAGGCAAGAGCATCAAGGCGCTGAAGAACGTCACCATCAACGAGCCCTTTTTTGGCGGCCATTTTCCGCACCGCCCGGTGATGCCCGGCGTGCTGATGCTGGAAGCCATGGCACAGGCTGCGGCCTTGCTGGCGTTTGACACCGTGGGTGTGACGCCGGACGACAAGACGGTGTATTACTTCGCCGGTATCGACGGGGCGCGCTTCAAGCGGCCTGTGGAACCGGGTGATCAGTTGATCATGGACGTCACGCTGGAACGCATGAAGTCGGGCATCTTCAAGTTCAAAGGCATTACCAGGGTCGGTGCCGACACCGTGTGTGAGGCCGAATTGATGTGCACCATGCGCACCATCGCTTGAAACCGGTGGAGCGATCATTGGTCCATATCCACCCCACCGCGTTGGTTGACCCCGCCGCCGAGCTCGACAGCTCGGTCAAAGTGGGGCCCTATACCGTGATTGGCCCCCATGTGCGCGTGGGGGCGGACACCACCATCGGCCCACACTGCGTGATTGAAGGCCACACCACCATTGGCGCCGAGAACCGGATTTTCCAGTTCAGCTCGCTCGGTGCGGTGCCGCAAGACAAAAAGTACGCCGGCGAGCCTTGTGAGTTGGTGATTGGCGACCGCAATACGATCCGCGAGTTCTGCACCTTCAACATCGGCTCGCCAACTGGGCGGGCGGTGACCCGTGTCGGCGACGACAACTGGATCATGGCCTATGTGCATCTGGCACACGACTGCCAGGTGGGCAACCACACCATCTTTGCCAACAATTCGCAGTTGGCGGGTCATGTCGAGGTGGGTGACTGGGTGATTCTGGGCGGCTTTACCGTGGTGCACCAGTTTGTGCGCATTGGTGCGCATGCGATGACGGCCATGTGTGCGCTGCTGTTCGCCGACCTGCCACCGTTCGTGATGTGCCAAGGACAGCCGGCGCAGGCGCGCTCCATGAACTTCGAGGGCTTGCGCCGCCGGGGCTTCAGCGCCGCGCGGGTGTCGGCGGTGAAGGCCATGCACAAGGCCTTGTACCGCAGCGATCTGACGCTGGACGCGGCGATGCAGCAGATCCAGGCGATCAGCGCCGACGTGCCGGATGCACAACCCGACGTGGCTTTGATGTTGGATTTCCTGCGGCAGGTGCAGCCTCAGCGCGGTATTGTTCGATAGCCCGATATGAGTGGCTCCAAGCGCTTGGCCATGGTGGCGGGCGAAGCGTCTGGCGATTTGCTGGCTGGTTTGCTGCTGGGTGGATTGCGCCAGCGCTGGCCCGATCTGCAAACGCAAGGCATTGGTGGCGCGCGCATGCGCGAGCATGGTTTTGACGCCTGGTGGTCCAGCGACAAGCTGGCGGTGCGCGGCTACATCGAGGTGCTGCGCCACTACCGCGAAATCGTGGGGATTCGAAAACAACTGCGTGAGCGCCTGTTGCAGTCGCCGCGTCCAGACCTGTTCATTGGCGTGGACGCACCGGATTTCAATCTGGAGCTGGAAGCCGACTTGAAGGCGCAGGGCGTGCCCACCGTGCATTTTGTCTGCCCCTCGATCTGGGCTTGGCGGCCCGAGCGGGTGGATCAGATCCGTCGCAGCGTGGACCACGTCTTGTGCCTGTTCCCGTTTGAACCCGAGCTGCTGGCGCGCCACGGCATTGCCGCGACCTACGTGGGCCACCCCTTGGCCGAAGTGATCCCCATGGAGCCCGACCGGCAGGCTGCGCGCCGGGCGTTGGGCTTGTCGGACGAAGACACGGTGGTGGCCCTGCTGCCTGGCAGTCGCGCATCGGAACTGGCCTACCTGGGGCCTTTGTTCATGCAAGCAGCACAACGCATGCAAACCGAACGACCGGGTCTGCGCTTCGTCTTGCCCGCCGTGCCTGCCTTGCGTGCGCGTATCGATGCGCTGGTGGCTGCAAGCGGCTGTGCGCCCAAGGTGCTGGTGCTGGACGGGCAGTCGCACCAGGCGCTGGCCGCTTGCGACGCGACCCTGATCGCCAGCGGTACGGCAACCCTGGAGGCGGCCTTGTTCAAGCGCCCCATGGTCATCGCCTACAACATGAACTGGATATCCTGGCAGATCATGCGGCGCAAACAGCTGCAACCCTGGGTCGGTTTGCCCAATATCCTGTGCCAGGACTTCGTGGTGCCGGAGTTGCTGCAACAGGCCGCCAGCCCCGAAGCCCTGGCCCGGTCGGTGCTCGATTGGCTGGACTCGCCTGAGAGAATGGCGACCGTGCAGCAAAGATTCACGACTCTTCACCAGACACTGCGCCGCCCAACCGCCATGCTGGCCACCGATGCGATCGAAAAAATTCTTGAGCGCTGAGCAAGCGACCCTGGTGTGGGACACGCCCGGCCTGATCGCTGGCGTGGACGAGGCCGGTCGCGGCCCGTTGGCCGGGCCGGTGGTGGCGGCCGCCGTGATCCTGGACGACCGCGCACCGATCAAAGGTCTGGCCGACTCCAAGCAACTGAGCGCCGCGCGCCGGGAGCGCTTGTACGACGAAATCCGGGCCAAGGCGCTGTGCTGCAGCGTGGCGCAGGCCACGGTAGAGGAGATCGACCAGCTCAACATCCTGCAGGCCACGATGCTGGCCATGCGCCGCGCGGTCATGGGTTTGCGGCTCAAACCCACCAAAGTGCTGGTCGATGGCAACCGCTTGCCGGTGCTGGACGTGCGGGCCGAGGCCATTGTGTCGGGTGACGCGCTGGTGCCCGCGATCTCGGCGGCTTCGATTCTGGCCAAGGTCACGCGCGACCGCCTGCTCGACGAACTGCATGCCCTGCATCCCGAATACGGGTTTGACCGCCACAAGGGCTATGGCACGGCCATGCATTTGCAAGCCTTGCAAACCCATGGCGCGCTGGCCGAGCACCGCCGCAGTTTTGCGCCGGTGGCGCGGGTGCTGGCGGCGGCCAGCGCCGATGCTGCGGCTCAGCATGCGGGTGCCTGCGTCGACTCGGGAGCGCTGCGCAAGCCGGTGGTGGTCAGATGAGCGCACCGCAGTCCATCACTTCGCGCGACAACCCCTTGTTGAAGCGGTTGCGCCTGTTGGCGCAGGACAGCACGGCTTACCGCAAGGCCGGGCAGGTCTGGCTGGAAGGCGATCATTTGTGCCGCGCCTTGCTGGCCACTGGCCGCAAGCCCGCCACCACGGTCTTCACCGCATCGGGCTGGGCGAGTGCGCCGCCCGAGTTGCGCGGCGCGTCAGAGCACCAGGTATTGATTCCCGACGCGCTCATGGCGGGCATCAGCGCGCTGGAGTCGCCTGCGGGTGTGGGATTCGTCTGGGATCTGCCCGTGCAAGCCGTGTTGCAAGACGGTTTGCCGAGCGTGGTGTTGGATCGGCTGCAGGATGTGGGCAATGTGGGGTCCATTTTGCGCAGCGCCGCCGCCATGGGCTACCGGCAGGTGTTGGCGCTCAAAGGCACGGCGGCCCTGTGGGCACCCAAGGTGGTGCGTGCGGGCATGGGGGCGCACTTTGGCCTGCATCTGGTCGAAGGTTTGACGCCGGACGATCTGGCCGCATGGAGCGTGCCGCTGATCGTGACCAGCTCGCACCAGGGCGACTGGCTGCACCAGGCCCGGCTGCCCTGGCCGTGTGCCTGGGTGCTGGGCCATGAAGGGCAGGGCGTGTCCGAGGCCTTGCAGGCGCGCGCCAGCGTGTCGGTGCGCATTGCCCAGCCAGGCGGCGAAGAGTCGCTCAACGTGGCGGCGGCGGCGGCGATCTGCCTGCATGCCGGGGCGCCCAAACCCTGAACACAGCGGCGCAGGCCGCCACGGCGCTGCGTGTGGGCCGTCACGCGCGCAAACCAGGCCGTTTGCCTCTGAGATCAGCGGCAAACGGCTTATAATTTGCAGGTTTACCCGCAAATTATTGCGTGCCCGCAGCCAGGCTTTTTGCCATCCCACTCCCGTTGTCTTAGCAGGCCCCCGGCGCTTGAGATCAGAGGCGGGATCGCGGCACGCCCACAACTGGAGAATCCTGTGTTACCCGTCCATCCCAAAGCCATCCTCGCGCTGGCAGACGGCACCATCCTGACAGGCATTTCCATCGGAGCAACCGGTCAAACGACCGGCGAGGTTGTGTTCAACACCTCGCTGACCGGTTACCAGGAGATCCTCACCGATCCGAGCTATTGCCAGCAAATCGTCACGCTGACCTATCCGCACATCGGCAACACCGGTGTGAACCAGGAAGATGTGGAATCGTCCCGCATCCAGGCCGCCGGTTTGATCATCAAGGACTTGCCGTTGCTGGCGTCCAACTTCCGCAGCGAACAATCGCTGGCGCAATACCTGCAGGCCGCAGGCACGGTGGCCATATCCGACCTCGACACGCGCGCGCTCACGCGCCGCCTGCGCACCCACGGGGCGCAAAACGGCTGCATTCTGGCGCTGGCCGCTGGTGAGGCCATCACCGACGAGCACCGGGCACGCGCCATTGCTGCGGCCCAGGCCGCGCCCAACATGGCGGGTCAGGACTTGGCACGGGTGGTGTCGGTGGACAGCCCCTACGAGTGGACGCAGACCGAATGGCAACTGGGCTTTGGTTACGGCGAGCAGATCGCGCCCAAATTCCACGTGGTGGCCTACGACTTCGGTGTCAAGAAGAACATCTTGCGCATGCTCGGCGCGCGCGGTTGCAAGGTCACGGTGGTGCCGGCCCAGACGCCGGCCGCCGACGTGTTCAAGCTCAAGCCCAACGGTGTGTTCCTCTCCAACGGGCCGGGCGACCCGCAGCCTTGCGACTACGCCATCCAATCGGCCCGCGAGATCATCGACAGCGGTGTGCCGACCTTTGGCATCTGCCTGGGACACCAGATCATGGCCTTGGCCAGCGGTGCCAAGACCTTCAAGATGAAGTTCGGCCACCACGGCGCCAACCATCCGGTGAAAGAGCTGGATTCGGGTCGGGTGTCCATCACCAGCCAGAACCACGGCTTTGCGGTCGACGAAAAAACACTGCCCCCAAACCTGCGGGCCACCCACGTCAGCTTGTTCGACGGCACCTTGCAAGGCCTGGCCCGCACCGACAAGCCCGCGTTCTGCTTCCAGGGCCATCCCGAGGCATCACCCGGCCCGCACGACATCGGTTATTTGTTCAACCGTTTCATCGAGCTGATGCAGACCGGTTCAGAGCCGGTACCTGCGCGCGTCCCCGCAGGGCAGACCGCATGAAATTGTTCAGCTTTCCGGTTTTTGCGGTCGAAAAGGCCATCGCCAAACGCATGCTGAGCCTGCCTTCTCCGCACAAGGAGTGGTTTGCCCAGCGCTGGGCGCAAAAGCCTTACCGGAAAGCGTTTCTGGAGAACAAGGCCATGCCTTTGGTGACCCTGCTCGCCAAAGGAAAAAGCTGGGACGATGCGACGTTCAGCGAAGAGCTGGCTGCCTGGAGCGCGTCGTTTTACGACGCCGAGATCGAGGTGCTGCGACCCCTGGTCGAAGGCGACGGCCTGCTGCAACTGATGCAGAAGAGCGTGCCGCCCGAGCGCGTGCAAGCGCTGCTCGACAAACTGGAAAACCAGCGACAGGCCTGAGCGCCTGCGCCAACTGCGTGCGATAGAAATGCCCAAAAGAACCGATATCCAAACCGTCCTCATCATTGGCGCCGGCCCCATCATCATCGGCCAGGCCTGTGAGTTCGATTACTCCGGCGTGCAAGCCTGCAAGGCCTTGCGCGAAGAGGGCTACCGCGTGGTGCTGATCAACAGCAACCCCGCCACCATCATGACCGACCCGGCCACGGCCGACGTCACCTACATCGAGCCCATCACCTGGCAGACGGTGGAAAAAATCATCGCCAAGGAGCGCCCGCTGTGTGCAGGCGGCTTCGCGATCCTGCCGACCATGGGCGGACAGACCGCGCTGAACTGTGCGCTCGATCTGTGGCACCACGGCGTGCTGGAAAAACACAAGGTCGAGCTGATCGGCGCCACGCCCGAAGCGATCGACAAGGCCGAAGACCGTCTAAAGTTCAAAGACGCCATGACCAAGATCGGTCTGGGCTCTGCGCGCTCGGGCATCGCCCACAGCATGGAAGAGGCATGGAGTGTGCAAAAGACGCTGGGCTTCCCTTGTGTCATTCGCCCCAGCTTCACCCTGGGTGGCACCGGCGGCGGCATCGCCTACAACCCGGAAGAGTTCGAGACCATTTGCAAGCGCGGCCTGGAAGCTTCGCCCACCAACGAGTTGCTGATCGAAGAATCGCTGCTCGGCTGGAAAGAGTACGAGATGGAAGTGGTGCGCGACAAGGCGGACAACTGCATCATCGTCTGCTCGATCGAAAACCTGGACCCCATGGGTGTGCACACCGGCGACTCGATCACCGTGGCGCCGGCCCAGACGCTGACCGACAAGGAATACCAGATCTTGCGCAACGCTTCGCTGGCCGTCTTGCGCGAAATCGGCGTGGACACCGGTGGCTCCAATGTGCAGTTCTCCATCAACCCCAAAGACGGGCGCATGGTGGTGATCGAGATGAATCCGCGCGTGTCGCGCTCGTCGGCATTGGCCTCCAAAGCCACTGGTTTCCCGATCGCCAAGGTCGCGGCCAAACTGGCCGTGGGTTACACGTTGGACGAACTGCGCAACGAAATCACGGGCGGCGCCACACCGGCATCGTTCGAGCCTTCGATCGACTACGTGGTCACCAAGATCCCGCGTTTTGCGTTCGAAAAATTTCCCACCGCCGACAGCCGCCTGACCACGCAGATGAAG
>NZ_JBFJMY010000107.1:0-11427 GCF_041633695.1 Hydrogenophaga sp. | reverse complement strand
GCGGCGCCGGGCTGCCGCTGCTCGACGCCTGCCTGGTCCTGCAGGAGATCAACCAGAACGGCGGTAGCGCGGTGCACTGCCATGCGCAGATGTACACCATGGCGTCGATCATGCGCCACGGCAGTGAAGCGCAGAAGCGCGCGACGCTGCCACGCATCGCCGACGGCAGCCTGCGGCTGCAGGCCTTCGGCGTGACCGAGCCCGACGCCGGCTCCAACACGCTGGCGATCAAGACCTTCGCGCGCAAGGTGCCGGGCGGCTACGTCGTCAACGGCCAGAAGATCTGGACCTCGCGCTACAGCCACTCGCACATGTATCTGCTGATCGCGCGCACCACGCCGATCGACGCGGTGAAGATGAAGACCGATGGCCTGAGCCTGTTCCTGATCGACATCAAGAAGGCGGGCGCGTCGCTCAAGGCCACGCCGATCCGCACGATGATCAATCACCACACCTTCCAGGTCTTCATCGACAACCTCGAACTGAGCGACGACGACCGCATCGGCGAGGAAGGCAAGGGCTTTTACTACCTGCTGGATTCGCTGCATTCCGAGCGGCTGCTGGTGGCCAGCGAGGCCATCGGCGACGGCCACTGGTTCGTCGGCAAGGCCGCGCGCTACGGCAGCGAGCGTGTCGTCTTCGACCGCCCGATCGGCGCCAACCAGGGCGTGCAGTTTCCGATCGCGCGCGCCCACATGAACATCGAGGCCGCCGAACTGATGCGCAACAAGGCCGCGACGCTGTTCGACGCCGGCCTGCCCTGCGGGCGCGAAGCGACCATGGTCAAGTACCTGGCCAGCGAAGCCGCCTGGGAGGCAGCCGAGGCGGCCATGACCACCTTCGGCGGCTATGGCGTGGCCTGCGAGTACGACATCGAGCGCAAATGGAAAGAGAGCCGGCTGTTCCGCACCGCGCCGATCTCCAACAACCTGGTGCTGGCGCAGGTGGCCGAGCATCTGCTGGGTATGCCCCGCTCTTACTGATGGCCCAGATGCACCACGAAACCCTGCTGATCCACCCCGCGCCGGGCACCGCACCGGAGGACGGCATCCGCTGCCTGGTGCTCAACCGCCCCGAGGTGATGAACGCGATGAACACGCAGATGTTCGTCGACCTGCGCAACGCCCTGCACGAACTGGCCTTCGACGACGGCCTGCGTGTGCTGATCATCACCGGCGCCGGTGAACGAGCTTTCTCGGCCGGCGGCGACCTCAAGCAGCGCGACGGCATGACCGACGGTCAATGGCGGCGCCAACACCAGCTCGCCGAAGAGGTGTTGCTGGCGGTCAAGGATTTCCCGCAACCGGTGATCGCCGCCGTCGAAGGCCACGCACATGGCGGCGGCGGCGAACTGGCGTTGATGTGTGACTACATCGTCGCTTCGCGCGCTGCGGTATTTTCGCTGCCCGAGCTGCGGCGCGGCATCATGCCCGGCGGCGGGGGTATCCAGAACCTCGTGCGCGCCGTCGGTGCGCGGCGCGCCAAGAAGCTGCTGTTCACCGCGCGCCGCTTCTCGGCCGAAGAAGCCGCCGAATGGGGCATGGTCACCGACCTTGCCGAGCCGGGTACGGCGCTGGCCGCCGCAGTCGCCGACGCGCGCGACATCGTGCTGGCCGCACCGATGGCCACCCACTACGCCAAACTCGCCGCCTCGCGCGGCGGCGAGATTGACTTCCACAGCGGCTACATGCTCGACATCGCCGCCTACAACGTGCTGGTGTCCTCGGCCGACAGGCTGGAGGGCGTGAAGGCCTTCAATGAAAAGCGCCCACCGCGCTGGAGCGGACTCTGACATGTTCAAAAAAATCCTGATCGCCAACCGCGGCGAAATCGCCTGCCGCATTGCACACACCTGCCGGCGCCTCGGTATTGCAGTGGCCGGTGTGCATTCGAGTGCTGATCGCGATGCGCTGCACGTTGACCTGATCGGCGAGTCGATCGAAATCGGTGGGGCAACGCCAGCCGAGAGCTACCTGCGCATTGATGCGGTGATCGATGCGGCCCGGCGGACCGGGTCGCAGGCCATTCATCCTGGTTTTGGCTTTCTGGCCGAAAACGCGGTCTTCGCGCGCACGGTCGAGGCAGCCGGCCTCGTCTTCGTCGGCCCGACGCCCGAGGTCATTGAGCGCCTGGGCGACAAGGCGTCGGCCAAGCGCGAGGCCCGCGCCGCTGGCGTGGCCGTGCTCGGCGGCAGCGAGCTGCCCAGCCGCGACGCGGCTGAAGTGGCGGCCACCGTACGCGGCCTGCCACTGCCGGTGATTCTGAAAGCGGCCGCCGGTGGCGGCGGCAAGGGCATGCGGGTGGTGCAGCAATTGGACGGGCTGATGGAGGCCATCGAGTCGGCCATGCGCGAAGCCAAAAGTTCCTTTGGCGACGCGGCGTTGATCGTCGAAGCCTTTGTCGAGCGCGGGCGCCACATCGAGGTGCAGATCGTCGGCGATGGCCATGGCGAAGTGATTCACCTGTTCGAGCGCGAATGCACGCTGCAGCGGCGTCATCAGAAAGTCATCGAAGAGGCGCCAGCGGTGAATCTCGCCCCGGCGCTGCGCGAGGCGATGCTCGGTGACGCGGTGCGCCTGGGGCAGCGACTGCGCTATCGCGGTGTCGGCACGGTGGAATTCATCGTGCAGGGCGACCGTCACCATTTTCTCGAAGTCAACCCGCGGCTGCAAGTTGAGCATCCGGTGACCGAGGAGGTGACCGGGCTGGATGTGGTCGAGATCATGCTGCGCATTGCCGCCGGCGAGGGCTTGCCCTTGCGTCAGAGCGAAGTGCAGGTGCGCGGCCACGCGATTGAGGCGCGGGTCTGCGCTGAAGACGCAGCGCAAAATTTCCTGCCATCCACCGGCGAACTGATCGCGGTGCGGTTCCCGACTTCGGGTGTGCGGGTTGAATCGGGGGTGCGGGCCGGCATGGTGGTCACGCCCTACTACGACTCGATGCTGGCCAAGCTGATCGTTCATGCGCCCACGCGCGAGGCTGCGCTGGACCGTCTGAGTGGGGCGCTGGGCGATACCCAGGTGCACGGCGTCGAAACCAATTGCGCTTTTCTGCAGCGTCTGCTGGCCCTGCCTGCAACGCTGGACGCCAGCTTCCACACCCGTCTGATTGACGAGGTGCTGGCAGAGGGGGGTCAGGGCACGGGTAGCGCGCCGCTGGAGCGGCTGGCTGCAGCGGCGGCCTGGTGGTTGCTCGATGCGCGGCGCAGCAGCAAGCCATTCGGAGCCTGGTCGGCCTTGGACGTGACGGGTTGGCAGATGCACGCTGGCGACGATCGGCTCACGCCGGTTCCGGCGCTGTTGCTGCGCTCGGGAGGAACAACACACGAAGCCCGGTTCGGCGCCGTCTCGCCCGAGTCCGAAGTAACGGTGCAAATCGGCACCGAACGGGTTCGCCTGGCGCTGACCGCCAGCGCCGGGAGCGATTGGCGTTTGCGCATAGGGGATTGTCATGAGGTACTGACCATCGTGCGCAGCGACGATACCGTGTTTGTGCAGAGCGGCGGCACCGCCCACGCCATCGGCGTGACCTCCTACCTCAGCCAGGTCGCCACTGGCCGCCAGGCCAGCGGACAGTTGCGCACGCCGATGATGGGAATGATCCTGAAGACCCATGTGGAGGTTGGCGAGCGGGTACGTGCCGGCGACGTGGTGGCGACGATGGAGTCGATGAAGATGGAGATGCGCATCAACGCCGATCACGATGGCGTGGTGCGCTCGCTGTCGGTGCAGCCCGGGCAGATGGTCGAGCGCGGCCTGGTGGTGGCCGTGGTTGAGTCCGAGGGCGCCGCGGAATGAGCGGCAGCAAATCCAGCATGCGCGCCCCTCTTTGCAAACCTGGTGTTATCCACTGCTCAAAATGACGTGCCCGAGACGGCCCATGACCGGCATCCAACTTCCGAACGGTATTCAGGTTTTTGAGCGCGGCTGGCTGTCCTCGAACAATATTTTGTTCATCGGAGCACAGTCCAGCGCACTCGTTGACAGTGGCTACAGCACGCACGCGGAACTAACGACCGGGCTGGTCAGCGCCGCTTTGCAGCAGGGTCCGCTGGACTTGCTGCTCAACACGCATCTACACAGCGACCACTGCGGCGGCAATGCCGTCCTCCAGGGCAATTACCCAGAACTTCAAACCCTCATTCCGCCAGGCCATGCATCACTTGTCTCGTCATGGGACCCCGTCGCCCTGAACTATGTGCCATCCGGGCAACACTGCCCCCGGTTCAAGTTCGACGGTCTTCTTTTACCTGGCACGGAAATTCAGCTGGCCGACACGGCGTGGCAAATTCATGCGGCGCCGGGCCACGATCCCCATTCAGTCATTCTGTTTGAGCCGCAGTCCCAAACCCTGATCTCGGCAGATGCCTTGTGGGAAAAAGGCTTCGGCGTGGTGTTTCCGGAGCTTGAGGGCGACGCCGCATTCGACGAAGTGGCCGCCACCTTCGACCTGATCGAGCGGCTTGACCCGTGCTGGGTCATTCCTGGCCACGGCCCGGTATTCCGCTACCGCGCCGAGGTGCTGGCCTACGCGCGCGCGCGCCTCAACGCCTTTGTCAAGAGCCCTGACCGACATGCGCACCACGCAGTCAAGGTGTTGCTGAAGTTCAAATTGCTGGATCAGCAGCAACTGCCTTTTGCCGATTTTGTCGACTGGGCCGCCAACACCCGCTACTTCCAGCTCATTCACCAGAGGTTTGTTCCTTCTGTTCCCATCGACCGCTGGATGGAGCAGTTGACGCAAGAGCTTGTGCGTTCAGCAGCCGCACGAAGAGAAGGTGACATGGTCTACAACGCGTGAAATCGGTCACGGAGTGAATCATGCGACGAAGGCGCTGACGAATCAGCGTTCGTATGTGCAGAGCAAGCAATTTTTTAACAGGAGATCAGGATATGAGTGAAGCAGAAACGGTTTTGTACGAAGTGCGCGATGGCATTGCCACCGTGAAGATCAACCGCCCCGAGATGCGTAACGCGCTGTCACCGGCCGCCGCCAACCGGCTGCACGATCTGTGGGGTGAAGTCGATGCCGACAAAAACGTACGCGTGGCAATCCTGACTTCTGCCGACTGCGGCACCTTCTGCGCCGGGCTCGACCTGCGTGAGGCTTCGCGTGTCAAGAAGGAAGAAGGCGTGGACATCCTGACCAAGATGAAGGACCCGTTCCATGGCCGCCAGCGCCGTGTGGCCAAGCCCATCATCGCGGCCATGACCGGGCACCTGATTGCCGGCGGCATGATGCTGAGCCTGAACTCGGATTTGCGCGTCGGCCTCAAGGGCACGCAGGTCGGCATCACCGAAACCCGCATCGCCGGGCGCGGTAGCCCGTGGGCCATTCCCCTGCTGTGGATGCTGCCGCAGCCGCTGCTGATGGAGATGGTGCTGACCGGCGACCTGTATCCGATCGAAACCTTTCATGGGCTCGGTTTCATCAACTACCTGGAAGACACGCCGGATGCCGTGCGCGCTCGCGCCACCGCATTGGCCGAACGCATCCGCGACAACGCGCCGCTGTCGGTGATGGCGGGCAAGGAATCGATCATGACGGCGATGAGCGCCGGCTGCGAGGCCGGTATGGCGCTGGCCCACAACATCTACCGTGCCGCTTACGCCAGCGAGGACGCGCAGGAAGGTCCGCGTGCCTTCGCCGAGAAGCGCAAGCCGGTGTGGAAGGGGCGTTGATGTCGCTCCGTGGAGATGCCATGTCCAGCCTGGCCCCTCTGCTGGAGAACAACCGTGCCTGGTCGGCGCGCTGCGCTGCGGAAGATCCGCAGTACTTCGAGCGGCTGGCGCACCAGCAGATGCCGCGCTACCTGTGGATCGGCTGTTCCGACAGCCGGGTGCCGGCCAACGAAATTCTGGGCCTGCGGCCTGGCGAGGTGTTCGTGCACCGCAACGTCGGCAACCTGGTGGTGCACTCCGATCTGAACTGCCTGACGGTTCTGCAGTATGCGGTCGAGGTGTTGAAGGTCGAGCATGTTCTCGTGGTGGGCCACTACGGCTGCGGCGGCGTGCAGGCGGTGATAGAACAGCGCCGCACCGGTCTGGCCGAGAACTGGCTGCGCCATCTGGAGGACGTGGCGCGCAAACACGCTGATCGGTTCGACGGCATTTCCAGCGTTGACGAGCGCGCAGCGCGGCTTTGCGAGATGAACGTGATCGAGCAGGTCAGCAACGTGTGCCGCACCACCACCCTGCGCCGCGCCTGGGAGTGCGGGCAGCAAGTCGAGGTGCACGGGTTGGTCTACGGCCTGCGCGACGGCTTGCTGCGGCCGGTCGGGGGCAGCGTCAACCGCGGTCAGGACCAGCAGAAGCAATACGCCCAGTCTCTTGCTGCGCTTGGCACACTCTGAGTGATACGAAGAATACAAGTAAGGTTATTCCACATGCCAGCCGACACGACAACCCTCCCTGCCCCCAGCATCGCCGCCCAACTGGCCGCCTTCGCGCACGGCCTGACGCCAGACATGCTGCCCGCAGCCGTGGTCGAACAGGCCAAGCTGCTGATGCTCGACGCACTGGGCATCGCCTTGGCTTCGTCCCAGCACGACTTCGCGCACTGCGCTTACCGCGGCTTGCACGCCCTGGGCGGTGCGGGTGACAGCGCCGTCATGGGTGCCTTTGCCCCCCTGCCGCTGCGCGATGCGGTGCTGATGAATGGCATCCTGGTCCACGGGCTGGATTTCGACGACACCCACCCCGGCGCGATCACCCACCCCAGCGCCAGCGCCTTTCCGCTGGCGCTGGGTCTGGCGGCGCAGCGGCATGCCAGCGGGGCCGAGATGATCATGACCTATGTGCTGGCGATCGAGGTGGCGGCACGTCTGGGTGCAGCGGCCCAGGGACGCTTCCACGACGTGGGCTTTCACCCGACTGGCCTGGTGGGGGCTTTTGGGTGCGCACTGGCGGCCGGCAAGCTGATGGGACTGGATCAGGCGGGCCTTGAGCACGCGCAAGGCGTGGTGCTGTCGATGGCATCAGGCAGCATGGAATTTCTGAGCGACGGCGCCTGGACCAAGCGCATGCACTCGGGCTGGGCCGGTGTCAGCGGGCTGACCGCCACGGCGTTGGCCGGTGCCGGATTCCGCGGCCCGTCGCAGCCCTATGAAGGCCGCTTTGGTCTGTACGCCAGTCACCTGGCCGCGCGCGGCCTAAACGCCGATTTGTCCTTGTGCGCGCGCGGCCTGGGCGAGCGCTGGGAACTGATGGATGTGGCGGTCAAGTTGTATCCAACCTGCCACTTCACGCACGCCAGCATCGATGCCGCGCTGGCGCTGCGCGCGGCCGGTCTGCGCACTGACGAGATCGCTTCGGTACAGGTGCTGCTGCCGCAAGGGGTGCACCCGGTGGTGTGCGAGCCGGTGGCGGCCAAGCGGCGACCGGCCAACGTCTATGAATCGCAGTTCAGCATTCACCATCTGGTCGCGCTGGCCCTGCTGCGCGGCGAGCTGGGGCTGGCCGAACTGGATGCCGCCAACCTGAGCGACCCGCAGGTGCAGGCGCTGGCTGACCGCATCGAACACGCGGCCGACCCCGATGCCGATTACCCCACCTTCTTTTCCGGCGGGCTGCGCGTGCGCACGCACGATGGGCGCGAGCTGCGCCACCGCGAGGCCGCGCACCGCGGCGCGCCGGGGCGCCCCATCACGGCCGCTGACATCGAAGCCAAATTCATGGGCAATGCGCTACTGACCTTGCCGCGCGAGCAGGCGCTACGCCTGCTCGACGCGCTGCTGACAGCCGACCGCGCCCCAGATGCCGCCGTCCTGGCGCAGACCCTGACCCATTCCAACACTTCCGGAACCCTCTGATGACGACCAGCCAGTCCGTGGCCTTTGATGCCGAAAAAGAAAATATGGTGCTCGACGCCGTCGAACGCTTTGTGGACCGCGAGATCAAGCCGGTGGCGCAGCGGCTCGAGCATGCCGACGAATGGCCGGCCGACATTGTGGCCGGCATGCGCGAGATGGGCCTGTTCGGCTGCATCATCCGCGAGGAATATGGCGGCCTCGGCCTGTCGGCCAGCACCTATGCCAAGGTGGTGGAGCGCATCGCGCGGGTCTGGATGTCGGTGTCGGGCATCATCAACTCGCACCTCATAATGGCCGCCTGCGTGCAGCGCAACGGCACCGTGGCGCAGCGCCAGCATTTTTTGCCGCGCTTTGCCAGCGGCGAACTGCGCGGCGGGTTGGCGCTGACCGAGCCCGATTGCGGCACCGACTTGCAGGCGGTGCGCACGGTGGCGCGCCGCGACGGCGACCATTACGTCATCAACGGCACCAAGACCTGGATATCCAACGGCATCCATGGCCAGGTCTTTGCCGTGCTGGTCAAGACCGACCCCGAAGCGCAACCGCGCCATCGCGGCATGAGCCTGTTCATCTGCGAGAAGGGCCCGGGCTTCACGTCCACCAAGAAGCTGGAAAAGCTCGGCTACAAGGGCATCGACAGCGCCGAGCTGGTGTTCGACAACTTTCGCGTGCCGGCCGCCAACTTGGTCGGTGGCGTGGAGGGACAGGGTTTCAAGCACGTGATGGGCGGACTGGAACTTGGGCGCATCAATGTGGCTGCGCGCGGCGTGGGTGTGGCGCGCGCCTGCCTGGAGGAGTCGGTAGCCTATGCCCAACTGCGTCGCACCTTCGGCAAGCCGATCTGCGAACACCAGGCGATCCAACTCAAGCTGGCCGACATGGCCACCCGGGCGGAGGCGGCGCGTCTGCTGGTTGAACAGGCCGCGCGGGCTTATGACGCCGGCCAGCGTTGCGACATGGAAGCCGGCATGGCCAAGCTGTTCGCCAGCGAGGCGGCGGTCGAGAACTCGATGGAGGCCTTGCGCATCCACGGGGCTTATGGCTACTCGAAGGAAATGAATGTCGAGCGCTACTACCGCGATGCGCCGCTGCTGTGCATCGGCGAGGGCACCAACGAATTGCAGCGCCTGATCATTTCCGCCCAGCTGGTGGAGCGCAGCCCGATCTGATGTATCGCCTGGGGCGGCGCCTCAACTCGGCGGTGAATGAACCCCTCGGAGGAAAATTTCTTGAACAACCTGCTGTCCGCTTTCCGGTTCGCCGCCCTGCCCGCCGGGACGAATTCATTTCGCGCCGAGGTGAAGGCCTTTCTCCAATCCAGTTTTGAGCCAATGCCCGCCGACATCCGGGCCCGTTCATGGATGGGTTTCAATGCCGCTTTCAGCAAGAAGCTGGCCGCACGGGGCTGGGTCGGCGTGACCTTGCCGGCGCAATACGGTGGCGCCAGCCTGGACGCCTTCTCGCGCTTCGTGCTGGTGGAAGAACTGCTGGCCGCCGGCGCCCCGGTTTCCGCGCACTGGATCGCCGACCGCCAGAGCGGGCCCTTGATCCTCAAGTTCGGCACGGAGGCGCAACGCCAGTTCTACCTGCCGAAAATCTGCGCCGCCGAGGCGTTTTTCTGCATCGGCATGAGTGAGCCCAATGCCGGCTCCGACCTCGCCAGCGTCGGCACGCGGGCCACGCGCTGCCAAATTGACGGTTCAAGCGGCTGGCGGCTGAACGGCCGCAAGATATGGACCACCAACGCGCAGCACTGCCACTACATGATCGCGCTGGTGCGCTCGTCGGGCGAGCCGCAGGACCGGCAAAAAGGCTTGTCGCAGTTCATTGTCGATCTGGCATTGCCCGGCGTGACGGTGCGCCCGATCCGTGACCTGGCGGGTGATGCACATTTTTCCGAAGTGTTCTTCGACAACGTGCTGCTGACCGACGACGCGTTGATCGGCCATGAAGGCAGCGGCTGGGCGCAAGTCAATGCCGAACTGGCCTTCGAGCGCAGCGGCCCGGAGCGGGTGTACTCCAGCATCGTGCTGCTGGAGCACTGGATCACCTGCCTGCGCAAGACACCGGCGGTCTCGGTCCATGCCGCCACCATCGGGCGTTTCGCCACGCACCTGGCCACGCTGCGCAACATGTCGATCGCCGTCACGGCCAAGCTCGTCAACGGGGACAGCCCGTTGGTCGAAGCGGCCCTGGTCAAGGACATTGGCACCGAATTCGAGCAGAGCATTCCCTCTGTGATCGAAGCCGCCCTCGCCATGGACCCGGACGCCCTGGTCGATGCCGAGTTGTACCGCGCCGTGGCTTATGTGAGCCAGATGGCGCCCACCTATTCCCTGCGCGGCGGCACGCGCGAGATCCTGCGCGGCATGATCGCGCGCGGTCTGGGTCTGCGCTGAAAAAGAAAGCATTCCATGTTTGCACAAGCGATTGAAGATATCCTCCAGGACCAGTGCACGCCCGCCGTGGTGCGCGCGATTGAAGCGGGCGGCTCGCCGCTTAAGCTGTGGCAGGCGCTGCAAGGTGCCGGCTTCCTCGAACTGCTGGCGTCCGAGGACGCTGGCGGTGCCGGCCTCCCGCTGGCCGATCTGTTCCCGATACTGTGCAGCTTCGGCCGCTACACGGTGCCGGTGCCGGTGGCTCAGACGATTGTGGCGCGAGCGCTGCTGGGGTCGCAGTTTGCGATGCCCAGCGGCATGATTACGCTGGGCGCTGCGTTGCGGCGCGAGGCCGGTGGCGCTATCGTGTGCTCTTTCACACCTTACGGCATGCTGGCGGATTTCGTGCTGGCCCAAGATGGTGATGCCTTGTTGCTGCTGCACTGCGCAGCGGCGCAGCGTGAAGCAAGCGGCGTGCACGGGAGCCTGACGGCCACCCTGCGCTGGTCCGATGCGCGCGTCGCGACGCACGTGCCCGGCGCTGGCCCGCTGCTGCCGACGTTCGCGGCGGCCTTGCACGCCGCCGTGCTCAGCGGGGCCATGACCCGTGTGTTCGAAATGACACTGAAACACTGCAATGACCGCATCCAGTTCGGCAAAACCCTGGGCAAGTTCCAGGCGGTGCAGCACCAGTTGAGCGTCATGGCCGAACATGTGGCTGCTGCCTCGATGGCAGCCGAAGCGGCCTTCCACACCGACGCTGCGGCACCGTCCCTGCTCGCCGCAGCGATGGCCAAGTCCCGCACCAGTGAGGCGGCGGTTCTGGTCGCCTCCATCGCGCATGCACTGCACGGCGCTATCGGTATTGCGGAAGAATACGACCTGCAATTGCTGACCCGGCGCCTGCACGAGTGGCGCATGGCGCATGGCTCGGAGGCGCACTGGAATGTGTTGATCGGCCAGCGCGTGCTTTCTGCCGATGTGTCCATCGTTGATTTTGTGCGGTCTGTTTAGCCGCCGCTTTTGTGCCCACGATCAGCGGCGAAGTGATCGACACCCGGGGCTTGCAACAGTTTCGGTTCATCGATCCGGCTGTTGCGCTAACGACTTGCCCCCGCCAAGCGCTTCACTGAAGAAGTCGATGAAGGTTCTCAGCTTGGGTGTCACGTACTGCCGATTCGTGTAAACCGCATACAGCGTGAAAGGGGGCACCGTGTAGGTCGGCAGCACGCGCGCGAG
>NZ_JBFJMY010000106.1:0-11479 GCF_041633695.1 Hydrogenophaga sp. | reverse complement strand
GGGTTGGCTAAAGGGCCAGCACCTGGCCCCCTCGTGTACAGAAAGTGGGTGCCATCCCCTGCGATTTCAAGACCCTTTTTCTGCTCACAAAGCGCTGAAAGTTTCTTCACCCCCGAAGCGCCCACTTTCCCCTAAACTGGTTTCATCGCTCGGGGGATTCCCACTGGAAGCGACCCACCCTCGCAGGAAACGCCACCATGAACGCGCCCATCCACTCCGAACAAGCCAGCCGCCTGGCGCGTGCTGCGCGCCAGGCCGAGGTGGTGCACGCATTGCAAACCGTCTTGCCCACCCATGCGCTGCTGTGGCACACCGAGGACACCACGCCCTATGAGTGCGACGGCCTGACCGCCTACCGAGAACGTCCGCTCGCCGTGGCCTTGCCGGAAACCGAAGAGCAGGTGCAGGCGGTGCTGAAAACCTGCCACGCGCTCGGTGCACCGGTGGTGGCGCGGGGGGCAGGCACCGGCCTCTCGGGCGGCGCCATGCCGCACGCCCTGGGCGTGACGCTCTCGCTGGCCAAGTTCAACCGCATCCAGCACATCGACCCGATCGCCCGCACGGCCACCGTGCAAGGTGGGGTGCGCAACCTGGCGATCTCGGAAGCCGCCGCGCCACACGGCCTGTACTACGCACCCGACCCCAGCAGCCAGATCGCCTGCACCATCGGCGGCAACGTGGCCGAGAACTCCGGCGGCGTGCACTGCCTGAAGTACGGACTCACGGTGCACAACGTGCTGCAGGTGCGCGGCTACACCATGGAGGGTGAAGCCATCACCTTTGGCAGCGCAGCACTGGACACGCCGGGCTACGACCTGCTGTCTCTGGTGATCGGCAGCGAAGGCATGCTGGCCGTGGCCACCGAGGTGACGGTGAAGCTCTTGCCCAAACCGGTGCTGGCGCGCTGCATCATGGCCAGTTTCGACGACATCCAGTGCGCGGGCGATGCCGTCGCCAGCGTGATCGCAGAAGGCATCATTCCGGCCGGCCTGGAGATGATGGACAAGCCCATGACGGCGGCGGTGGAGGATTTCGTACACGCGGGCTACGACCTGAACGCGGCGGCCATTTTGCTGTGCGAGAGCGATGGCACCCCCGAAGAGGTGGAAGAAGAAATCGGCCGCATGAGCGAGGTGCTGCGCCGCTGCGGTGCCACCGCCATCGCTGTGAGCCGCGACGAAGCCGAGCGGCTGCGCTTCTGGAGCGGGCGCAAGAACGCGTTCCCGGCGTCGGGCCGGATCAGCCCCGACTACATGTGCATGGACTCGACCATTCCGCGCAAGCGCCTGGCCGACATCCTGCACGCGATCGCAGAGATGGAAAAGAAGTACCAGTTGCGCTGCGCCAACGTCTTCCACGCCGGCGACGGCAACCTGCATCCGCTGATTTTGTTCGACGCCAACGACCCCGAGCAGCTGCACCGCTGCGAGCTGTTTGGTGCCGATATCTTGGAAACCAGTGTGGCCATGGGTGGTACGGTGACCGGCGAACACGGTGTGGGCATCGAAAAACTCAACAGCATGTGCGTGCAGTTTTCGGCGGAAGAAAACGCGCAGATGTTTGGCATCAAACGGGCTTTTGATACCAAAGAACTACTCAACCCCGGAAAAGTGATTCCCACACTCCAACGTTGTGCTGAATACGGCAAGATGCTGGTTCGAGGCAACCGGCTTCCATACCCCGAACTGCCCCGTTTCTAGCCGTCATATTTAACAGTTGCCCAGCGACTTGCTCGGGTACAGTTGGTAGGAATGAGCGCCTACTACCCATACGACGCCTCCTCGGAAGGTCCTGTCTCGGGCAACGAGCGGGTGTCGGCGCGCGAGTTGGAAATGCAGCGCGTGATCAACGAATTGCGCGCCGAGAATGCCCGGTTGCGCCGCCGTTCCGCGGATCTGGTGGGCGACGCAGAGCAAGCTGACAACGACGTCCCGGCGCTGCCTCGCCCTTTGCACACCAAGCTGCTGTCCACCCGCGATCAAAGCGCGGATGAAGCCGCGCGGGTGGAATACGAATCGCTGTTCGAAGCCCTCTCCAGCGTTTTTCCCATCGGCATTTTTCGCACCGACGGCGCTGGCGTGCTGACCCATGTCGACCCCGCCCTGCAACATATTTTTGACTTGGAAGCCAAGGACTTTCCCGACTTCGGCTGGTTGCGCCAAGTCCACCCCGATGATCTGGAACGGGTACGCAAACTTTGGCAGCAGGGCGTGGTGGATGGAGAGCCCCTGAGCCTGGAGTTCAGGCTGCTCCGCAAGCATCAGGGACAAGCCAACATCCTGATCAGAAACGTGCCATTGCGCGACGAGGACAACGCCGTCGTCGGTCAGCTGGGATTTGTACAGGACATCACCTCGCAGCGCACGCTGCAGGCCGATGCGCGGATCAAGGAAGAGCTCAACCGCCAGATCATCGCCAACTCCCCCGACTGCACCAAGGTGCTGGACCTGCAAGGCCATGTGTTGCAGATGACGATGCAAGGTTGTCGCTTGCTCGAAATCGACAACTTCGAAGATGTGCGCGGACAGGACTGGTCTCAATGGTGGCCGGCAGAAAATGAGGAACTGGCCCGCGCCGCCATTGAAAGCGCCCAACAAGGCCGGGTGGCCCGCTTCATCGGTTTCGCCAGCACCTTCAAGGGCCGTCCGAAATGGTGGGACAACCTGATCTCCCCCATTCTGGACGCCGACGGCCAACCCATCATGCTGCTTGCGGTCTCGCGCGACATCTCCGAGCAATACGAGCAGCGGAATGAAATCCAGCAGCTCAATGCCGAGCTGGAGAGCCGGGTACAGCGCCGCACCGAAGAGCTGGCCCAGGCCAATCTGCGCATCCAGGACACACTGCGCAACGCGCAAGCGCTGTACGACCAGGCGCCCTGCGGTTACCACTCGGTGAACGCACAAGGCGTCTATGTCCTGATCAACCAGACCGAACTGAACTGGCTCGGCTACGCAAGAGCCGAAGTCGTTGGCAAGCGCAATTTTCGCGACTACGTCACGCCGCCTTTCCTGGAAAGCATGGAGTCGCGACTGCGCCAGCTCATGGCGGGTGAACCGCTCGAACCGGTCGAGGTGGGTTTGCGTCGCCGCGATGGCACCCAGTTCGTGGCCTTGATCAGCAGCACCGCCGAATTCAGCGACCTCGGGCACTTTGTGCGCAGCAACAGCACGCTGATCGACATCACCGAACGCAAGGCCGCAGAAGACGCCCTGCACGCGCAGCGCAGCTTCCTGCAAACCGTCACCAACAGCGTGCCCGTTCAGCTCGCCTTTTTTGACCGCGACTTGATCTGCCGTTTTGCCAACGCCAGCTTTTCCCGGGGGCGAAGTGATGGCCATGCGGACGTGGTCGGCATGC
The DNA here is from genome assembly GCF_041633695.1 of Hydrogenophaga sp. GTDB lineage: Bacteria > Pseudomonadota > Gammaproteobacteria > Burkholderiales > Burkholderiaceae_C > Hydrogenophaga. The sequence goes on along the minus strand of NZ_JBFJMY010000106.1, from coordinate 8,119 downwards.
CTCTGAGCGCGGTGCTCGACCCCAAAGACTATCAAGATGTCAGCCCCAAGCTGGCGGCTGCGCTGAAGGGGCAGCACCAACGCTTCGAAGGCTTGCGCGCGTTCCCCGATGGAAACACCTTCTACGCCAGCATCGAGTACACGCCGTATTGCAGCGGCGACGAGGTGATGGGCCTGTTCATACAGGTTCTGGACATCACCGAGCGCAAGGCCTCCGAAGACCAGGTGAAACTGGCCAACGACCAGCTTCAAGTGGCCTATGCCCAGTCGCAGGACCTGTACCACCGGGCGCCCTGTGGTTACCACTCGCTCGGCCCTGATGGGCTGTATGTGTCGATCAACGACACCGAGCTGCATTGGCTGGGTTACAGCCGGGAAGAAGTGGTGGGCAAAAAGCGCTTCCACGAATTCATCCATGCCCACCACGTGCCGCAGCTGGAAGACCGCCTGCAACGGCTCATCACCGAAGGTCGGCTGGACGGGGCAGAGTACGAGTTGCGCCGCCGCGATGGCAGCACTTTCCATGCGCTGCTGTCGTCCAGCGCGGTATGGGACGAACAAGGCAAGTTTCTGCGCAGCAACACCACGGTGATCGACATCTCGCACCGCAAAGAGGCGGAAGACGCCTTGCTCGCCAGCCAGCGTTTTCTGCAAGCCATCACCGACCACGTGCCCGGGTTGATTGTCTACCTGGACAACACGCTGCACATCCAATTTGCCAACGCCGAACACAAGCGACTCTTTGGCATGGACCCAACCGAACTGGTCGGCCAACACATCAAAAAGGGGCTGCCTCCGGGCGTCTGGACCGAAGTCGCCCCCACCATGCGGGCTGCGCTGGCCGGAGAAGCCCAGCACTTTGAAGCCTGGCGGACATTGCCCGACGGCGCGTCGATTTATGTCAGCACCACCTACATACCCGACATCCAGGCCGACGTGGTGCAAGGCCTTTTTGTGCAAGTCATCGACATCACCGAGCGCAAGCGCATCGAAGAAAGGGTCAGCCTGCTCAACGAAGAACTGGAACAACGCATCCAGGAGCGCTCGGCCGAATTGCTGGAGAGCGAACAGCGCTTCCGGCTGATGGTGGACAACCTGCGCGAGTACAGCATCTACTTCATGGACGCAGACGGAACGATTTCCGACTGGACCGACAGCGCCCAGCGCATGAAGGGTTACTCGCCCACCGAAATGCTGGGCAAGCACTACGCACACCTGTTCGGCCTGACCCCGCCCGAAGAACGGCTGGACGCTGCCAAACAGGCGCTGCGCCTGGCCGCATCGCGCGGCCAGCACGTGTTGCACACCTGGCTTTCGCGCAAGGACGGATCCCAGTTCTGGGCCCACTCCTTGCTGATCGCCCTGCGCGATGACGATGGTGAACTGCGTGGGTTCGCCAAAATCAACCGCGACATGAGCGATGCCAAGCGGCTGGAAGACTTGATGCGCAACATCAACGACGAGCTCGAGAACCGGGTCACGGAACGCACAGAGCAGCTCGTTGCCGCGAACAAGGACATGGAAGCATTTTCGTATTCGGTATCGCACGATCTGCGCTCACCCTTGCGGCACATCTCCAGCTTTGTGAGTCTGCTCGAAGAACAGCTCGGCAGCCAAGGCGACGAAATCGCCAACCGCTACCTGAGCACCATCGGCAGCTCGGCGCGTCACATGAGCCAGTTGATCGACGGCTTGCTCGCGTTCTCCCGGCTCGGACGTTCGGCGGTCAACCTGGCGCCGGTGGACTTCTCCATGCTGGTAGAAGCCGTGGTCGGCCAGATCGCTCACGACACCGAAGGACGGGTCGTGGAATGGGTGATTGCACCCGACTTGCCCGTGGTGCAGGGCGACGCGCTGTTGCTGCGCGAAGTCTGGGCCAACCTGCTGGGCAATGCCTTCAAATACACCCGTCCGCGCGAATGTGCCCGCATCGAAGTGGGTTGGAGCGTGGACCCTGCCGTCGGCTACACCTTCTTTGTGCGTGACAACGGGGTGGGCTTTGATACAAAATACGCACAGAAGCTGTTTGGCGTTTTCCAACGCCTGCACCGGGCTTCCGACTTTGAAGGCACCGGCATCGGCCTCGCACTCACCCGAAGAATCCTTGAACGCCACAACGGCAACATCTGGGCTGACAGCCAACTGGGTAAAAGCAGTGTGTTCTATTTTTCGCTGCCGTTCGATGGTGCAAGTGCCTCGGACGCCCAGAGCGATTCATTTTTTGCAGCCCTTGGACCATGACCAAAATTGCCGACACCATCCTGCTCGTTGAGGACAACCCCGATGACGCCGAGCTGACCAAGCTGGCGTTGGCCCGCCATGGACTGGAAGGACAGGTGACCCACGTGTCGGATGGCATGCAGGCGCTGGACTACCTCTACCGCCGCGACGCCTTTGCCAACCGCACGGGTGCCGACCCGGTGCTGATTCTGCTGGACCTGAAGATGCCGCTGCTGGACGGCATTGGTGTGCTGAAGGAAGTCAAGGGCAGTGACGCCTTGCGCAAGATTCCGGTGGTCGTGCTCACCTCGTCCACCGAGCCCAGCGATCTGCAACGGGCCTACGAAGCGGGTACCAACGCCTACATTGCCAAGCCAACGGAGTTTTCGCAGTTTCTGGGCGCCATGAAGCACGTGTGTGAATTCTGGCTCAACATCAACCAGACCGCGCCCAACAAAACCTCTCTGGGCGCAAAGCCCAGCGGATTCGGCGAACTCAACTGATCGTGGTTTAGCGGTTGGGCGTTTGCGCTGAACGGCGTACAGCGCTCAAGCTTGCAGCCAAGGCGCAGGCTCCCCATAACGAGAAAACGGGCGTGCCACCACGCGATGACAAGCCCGAATCGGGTTCGCCTGGCGTTGGGCGCGGATGCCCGGCTCAACGCCATTCAGCAGGTAAAGTCCCAGCGCTTATTCGTAAAGATTCGAATCGGCCCAGACGGACGACGGCCCAAAATCTTCGTTGGCAGCGGGCAGATTCAGGTTCAGGACAAAAACCACCTCACCACCAAAACGCCCCACACCCAGTGTTTTCATGAGCTGCTGCTCCTGTTCGGGGCGCTCCATGCGCAGAAAACAAATCGCCTGTTTGGTTCCTTCGTGCATTGCGGTCAGAATGTCGAGGCGAGAAATATGCCCGAACTCGCTGCACAGCTGGTGCAGAGCAGATTTCAGACTGCCCACGTCTTTGTACTGTCGGAGTTGTGCTAACGCGCTCATATGTGTTTCCTGTGGTCTGTCTCGCCTGTGGCGCCCCAGACTCCCTTGTCAAGTCAAGTCGGACATCTCGTCCGTGTTCGAATCGATATTAGTTCAGTTGCAACAAAAAACAACATCAATGTTACAAACTTCTCCCCCAAAAGAGCTAATACTCCCGGTTTCAGGGGGGTACCTGCAATTTGTTGAATGCTTTGGTTTGAATCGACTTGTTACAAAATGCTCTGTATGCTGGTTTGCTCGCTAACTGGAGCCACTCAAATACATGCCTACCGGACCCCAAGCGGACCGTTCCGACCTCAGCCATTTCCCGGACGCCCATGTGGGCCTGCAAGAGCTCCACACCCAACTGGACCAGCTTGCCAGGCTGGCGTGTCGGCTGTGTGGCACGCGCGCGGCTCTTTTGATCGAACAAGCCCCCGAACAAGCACGCGTATTGGGTTCACACGGTCTGTCGGCAACAGGCTGTGCCAGTGCCGCGCGCGCCTGCAGCCCCTTGCTGACCGAGGATCCAGACCGAAAAGGTGAAACCTCGTCCTCACGAGAGGGCTCGCAACTGTCTGCGGAGGCCTTGCGACCGCTGAATTCCAGCTCGGCGGACTTGTGCTTTTGCCACGCCGTCGTATTGCCCGAGCTCACGACGGGCAACCGCACTTTGCTGGTGCTGCTCTCCAAAGCACCTTGTGATCACTTGGTGTTTGTGCCCGAGGATCTGGAAGGCTTGGCCCAGCAAGCCGCGCTGTTGCTGAACCTGGCCCGGCGCCACCCCCCCACGTCGGCCCGTATTCTGGGGCAGGGAGCGGCGAACGCGCAGGCGCTGTGGGAAAGCCAGAGTCGCCGCGACATGGTCGAGCAGACCGCGCGCGTGGGCAGTTGGTCCATCGATCTGGTCAGCGGTCTGGGGGTTTACTCCGACGAGTACGCCGCCATCCTCGGGCTGGAAACCGCCAACCGCCAGACCACGTTTGAACAACTGGTGCAAAGCTGCAACCCGGAGTGGCAATCGGGCATTCGACAGCGGCTGGAGCGCTGCGCGACCACGGGGGCCGGATTTGACGAAGAGGTGCAAGTCCTGGTGCCGGGCCTGGGCTCGAAGTGGGTGCGCACGGTGGCGGCGGCGGTGCGCAACGAAGACGGCGATATTCTGCGCATCCACGGCGCCATGCAAGACATTTCTGCGCAGAAACAGGCGCAGCAGGAAACGCTGCGCCTGGCCATGCGGCTGACCACCACGCTGGCCAGTATCACCGAGGCGTTTGTGACGCTGGATCGCCAGTGTTGCTTCACCTACCTCAATCAGGAGAGCGAGCGCCTGCTGCAAAAGACCACCGCCGACCTGCTCGGCCTGGAGGTCTGGCACGACTTCCCGCCCGACGTGGGGCAGCGCATGCGCACCCAGCTGGAACGGGCCATCAAGACCAACCGCCGCCAAGAATTCGAAGACCATTTTCCTTCGCTGGGCAAATGGCTGGAGGTGCGCGCCTACCCTTTTGCCGAAGGTCTGGCGGTCTACTTCCGGGACGTGACCGAACGCCACCGAGCACAAGAGCAGCTCATGCTGCTGGAGACATCGGTGTCCCGGTTGAACGACATCGTGGTGATTGCCGAGGCAGGCGTCAACAGCGACCAGGAGCCGCGCATCGTGTTCGTGAACGATGCGTTCGAGCTGCACACCGGCTACAGCCGTGCCGACGTGCTGGGGCAAACGCCGCGCATGTTGCTCGGCCTGGACCCGACGATCTCCAAACTGCGCGAACTCTCTTTGGGTCTGCACAATACGCAGCAGGCCCGGACCGAACTGATGGTCCGGCGCAAGAACAACGCCTGGTTCTGGGTCGAGCTCGAAGTGGTGTCGGTGCTCTCGACCAACCAGACGGTTTCCCATTGGGTGGCCGTGGGGCGCGACATCACCCAGCGCAAGGAGGCGGAAGACGAAATCCACCACCTCGCTTTCTACGATGCCTTGACCGACCTGCCCAACCGGCAGTTGCTGATGGACCGCCTAACCCACGCGCTGGAGCAGTGCGCCGAAACCGGCGAGCAAGGGGCGCTGATGTTCATCGACCTGGACAACTTCAAGATCCTCAACGACACGCTGGGCCACCACAAGGGCGACCTTTTGCTGCAGAAGGTCGCACGGCGACTGGCGCAGAGTGTGCGCAAGACCAATACCGTCGCGCGCCTGGGTGGCGACGAGTTTGTGATCATGGTGGACGACCTGGGCACCGATCCCGAAGCCGCTGCCTACAAGGCCGACGTGGTGGCGAAAAAGGTGTTGAACACGCTGCGCGTGCCTTTTGACCTGGATGGACACCAGCACTACGCCACCCCCAGCATTGGCGTGACCTCGTTCAACGGGCAGCACGACGATGTCACCGAGCTGCTCAAGCAAGCCGACCTGGCCATGTACCAGGCCAAAACCATGGGGCGCAATACCTTGTGCTTTTTCGACCCACGCATGCAGGCCACGATGAGCGCCAATGCGGCGGTCAGTTCGGACCTGCGCAACGGCTTGAAAGACCACCAGTTCGTGGTGCACTACCAACCGCAAGTGAACCGTCTGGGCGCGTTCACCGGCGTGGAGGCACTGGTGCGCTGGCAACACCCGCGCCGCGGATTGATCCGCCCGGCCGACTTCATTCCGGTGGCCGAAGACACCGGACTCATCTTGCCGCTGGGCCAGTGGGTGCTGGAGACCGTCTGCGCCCAGTTGGCCAGCTGGGCGCAGCGGCCCGAAACCAGCGACCTGAGCGCCGCCGTGAACGTGAGCGTGCGCCAGTTCCGCCACCCCGATTTTGTGGACATGGTGATGTCGGCCATCCGCCGCTCGGGCATCCGGCCGCAAAAGCTCAAGCTGGAGCTGACCGAAAGCCTGCTGGCCGACCGCATGGAGATCACCATCGAAAAAATGGGCATGCTCAAAGAGCTGGGCGTCACGCTGGCGCTGGACGATTTTGGTGTCGGCTACTCGTCGCTGTCCTACCTCAAGCGGTTGCCGCTGGACCAGCTCAAGATCGACAAGGGATTTGTCGCCGACGTGCTGACCGACCCGAACGACGCGGCGATCTCGCGCGCCATCATCGCGCTGGCGCAAAGCCTGAGCCTGCAGGTGGTGGCCGAGGGCGTGGAAACCCAGGAACAGCGCGATTTTCTGGCCCGGCAAGGCTGCGACCAGTTCCAGGGCCACTTGTTCGCACCGGCCTTGCCGATCGAAGAACTCGAGGCCTTCCTGGAAGGCAAGATGAGCACCGGCCTGCTGCCCCACTGAAACAGGGGCAAGCAAAGCATGGCTTGCCTCAGACGTGCAGCAACAGGTAGCGCCGCTCCCAGGGGCTGATGACATCGAAGTACTCGCGGTACTCCGCATCTTTGATCGCGCCGTAGGTCTGGGTAAAGTGGCCGCCCAGCAGGTCGGTCAGGGGGGCGCAGGCCAGGAGCAGTTCCACCGCCTCGTCGAGGTGGCGCGGCAAGCGGTGCGGTTGCTCGTAAGCACTGCCCGTGAGCGGTTCGGCGGGTTTCAGGCCCTGCTTCATGCCGAGGTAGCCGCAAGCCAGACTGGCCGCGATGGCCAGGTACGGGTTCACGTCCACCCCGGCCAGCCGGTTCTCCACCCGCCGCGCTTCTGGACCCGAATGCGGCACACGCAGGCCGCAGGTGCGGTTGTCGTAGCCCCAGCTCAGGTTGATCGGTGCCGAGGTGAAGCGCGAAAGCCTGCGGTACGAATTGACGTAGGGCGCAAACAAGGCGGTGGCCGCCGGTAGATAGGTTTGCAAGCCGCCGATGTAGTGGAAAAACGCATCCGATGCTTCGCCGTTGGCCTGGCTGAAAATGTTTTGCCCGTCGCTGGTGCGCACCACGCTTTGGTGGATGTGCATGGCGCTGCCGGGCTGGCCTTGCATGGGCTTGGCCATGAAGGTGGCGTACATGTTGTGGCGGATCGCCACTTCCCGGATGGTGCGCTTGAACAGAAACACCTGGTCGGCCAGCGGCAACGGGTCGCCGTGATCCAGGTTGATCTCCATCTGCGCCGTGCCCATTTCGTGGATCAGGGTGTCGAGCTGTATGCCCTCGGCTTCGCACCAGTCGTACATCACATCGAAGATGTCGCCGTACTCGTCGATGGCATCGATGGAGAAACTCTGCATGCCCGCTTCGGTGCGCTTGGATCGGCCCACCGGGGGCTTGAGCGGAATGTCTTCATCGGGCTCGACCTGCACCAGAAAAAATTCCATTTCGGGGGCCACCACCGGCTTCCAGCCCTCGGCCTCGTAGAGCTTGAGGATGCGGCGCAACACATTGCGTGGCGACAATTCAATCGGCGTGCCGTCAAAGCGGTGGCAGTCGTGGATGATCTGCGCCGTCGGCTCCTTGGCCCAGGGCACCGGGCGCAAGGTGTTCACATCGGGCAGCAGCAACATGTCCGGATCGGCCACCGAGGTGTAGTCCTCCCGTGGGTAGTCGCCGGTGACGGTCATGGCCAGCACCGCCTCCGGCAAGCGCAGACCCACGGCGGGGTTGTACTTGTGGCGTGGCACGATTTTGCCGCGCGCATGGCCCGACATGTCGGGGATGATGCATTCCACTTCGGTGATGCGGTGCTCATCCAGCCACTGCTGGATGAGCTGTGCGTTTTGGGCGGGTGTGGTGTCGGACATGGGTGCGGCCTGTGCGTTGGGCGGAGGGTTCGCTCGCATGGTAGCTCTGGGCGGCGCCGGCGTGTGATCCGCTTCGGCTCAGGCGGGCCGGTCCACCGCTGAAGCGGCGGAATCAGTGCGCAGGCTGGCTGACAAACAAGGCCACATTGCCACCCGCTGCCGTGGTGTTGATGGTCAGCGTCTGTTCGGCGCACAGGCGCCACAGGCAGGTGATCAGCTCGGCGTCCGCCGCCGGCGCGCCGGTGCCGAG
>NZ_JBFJMY010000105.1:0-11491 GCF_041633695.1 Hydrogenophaga sp. | reverse complement strand
GGTGGCGGGCGCGGCTGCGGTGAGCGCGGTGCCGGTGGCTTTTTCGGCGGCGGGTGCGGTGTTGGTGGTGAAGGCGGTCGAGGTCACTGCGCGCGGCACCGTGTACCTGCTGGAGCGGGCTTCCGACGGCGCGCGTGCCAGTGTCGAAGTGGCAGCCGGTGCCGCATCTGCGGTGGCCGTGGGCGTGGGGGCCGTGGTCACGGTCGGCGTGCTCGCCACCGGCGTGCTGCTCTCGGCGGCGGGCGAAGTGCTGGCCTTTGTGCCCAACGAACTGGGGCGCGCCTTGCTGCACAACGAGCGCGTCACCGATTGACCGCACCACCTTCGTGCCTCGTTTGCCGCCTTGTTTTCAGGAGCCGTTGATGCAATCGATTTCTGTGTTTTTTTCGGTGATCGCAACCGCCGCGCTCCTGGCCACCGCGCCCGCTGCGCAAGCCGGGCGTTCGTGTGAAAACCATCCGCTGACGGCCCAGGCCATCACCCAGGGCATGGCACTGGCGCAGCGCACTTCGCAGGCGCTGGATGCCGAACACGCCCGCAGCGGTGCGCGCGTGGTGGTGCTGGGCCGTGCCGGGCAAGACCTGAGCCAATACGGTCTGCGCTACTCGCACCTGGGCTGGGCCTACAAAACCGACCAAGGCCCGTGGCGGGTGCTGCACAAGCTCAACAGCTGCGGAACAGCCACTGCGTCGCTCTACCGCCAAGGGCTGGGCGAATTTTTCCTGGACGATCTCTGGCGCTACCAGGCGGTGTGGGCGGTGCCGGCGCCTGCGCTGCAAGCGCCGCTGCACGCGCTGTTGGTCGACCCGGCGCGCAGCGTGCAGTTGCACACCCGCGCCTACAGCATGGTGAGTTACCCCTGGGCCACGCGCTACCAGCAGTCCAACCAATGGGCGCTGGAAACCCTGGCTTCGGTGGTGGAACCCGGGGTGCATTCGCGGGAACAGGCCCAGGCCTGGCTGCGCTTCAAGGGCTACCAGCCAAGCACTTTGCGCTTGGGCGCGCTGACCCGGCTGGGTGCACGCGTGAGCGCTGCCAACGTGGCGTTTGACGACCACCCGAACAGCAAGCGTTTTGCCGATCGCATCGAAACCGTGACGGTGGATTCGATGCTGTCTTTCATGGAACGCACCGGCCTCACGGGGTCACCGCAGACCTTGGAGTAGGTGCTGACGGCCGTTCAGACCCCGCGTGCGCGTTCGGTTTTGAAGCGCTCTCGGAACGGGCCGAAGGTGCCGGTGTCCAGCGCGGCGCGTACCTCGCGCATGAGGTTCAGGTAGTAGTGCAGGTTGTGGATGGTGTTGAGCATGGGGCCCAGCATCTCGCCGCAGCGGTCCAGGTGGTGCAGGTAGGCGCGGCTGAAGCCTTCGCGCCCGCCATCGGCATACGACACGCCAGACCGACCCGCGCAGGCGTGGCAGGTGCAGGTCACGTCCAGCGGCTGGTGGTCGGTCTTGTGGCGGGCGTTGCGGATTTTCAGATCGCCGTAGCGGGTGAACAGCGTGCCGTTGCGTGCGTTGCGCGTGGGCATGACGCAGTCGAACATGTCCACGCCCTCGGCCACGCCTTGCACCAGGTCTTCTGGCGTGCCCACGCCCATCAGGTAACGCGGCTTGTTTTCGGGCAGGCGGTGCGGCGTGTGGGCCATGATTTGCAGCATCTGCGCCTTGGGTTCGCCCACGCTCACGCCACCCACGGCGTAACCGGGGAAGTCCATCTCCACCAGCGCTTCCAGCGATTCCTGGCGCAGGTGTTCGAACATGCCGCCTTGCACGATGCCGAACAGCGCGTTCGGGTTTTCCAGCCGCGCAAATTCGTCTTGTGAGCGCTTGGCCCAGCGCCGGCTCATTTCCATGCTCTTGCGCGCCTCGGCTTCGGTGGTCAGGTGGCCCTTGGTCTCGTAGGGCGTGCATTCGTCCAGCTGCATCACGATGTCGGAGTTCAGGCTGGTCTGGATCTGCATGCTCACCTCGGGCGACATGAAGAGCTTGTCGCCGTTGACCGGGCTGGAGAAGGTCACGCCTTCTTCGGTGATCTTGCGCGTCTCGCCCAAACTCCACACCTGGAAGCCGCCCGAGTCGGTCAGGATGGGCTTGTTCCATTGCTCAAAGGCGTGCAGACCGCCAAAGCTTTGCATCACCTCGCGGCCGGGGCGCATCCACAAATGGAAGGTATTGCCCAGAATGATCTGGGCACCCATGTCTTCCAGGCTGGCGGGCATGACGCCCTTGACCGTGCCGTAGGTGCCCACGGGCATGAAGATGGGGGTTTCAACCACGCCATGGTTGAGGGTGAGGCGGCCCCGGCGCGCGTGGCTGCCGAGGTAGTTCTCTTTGGGGGGGTCGGTCAGCAGACGTTCAAACTGGAGCATGCGCCGATTTTAGAGGCGCAGCCCCCTTCAGTTCTGGCGGTGCCTTTGCGGCGGGCGCGACTCAGTGCTGGGGCGCGTTGCTCGGAGCGGTGCTCACCACCTCGGGCTGGGTCACGGCGATCTGGTCGGAGTGGTTCCAGCCCCAGGCCAGCACCACGGCCAGACCCAAAGACAAAACCAGCGACAAGCCGAGGCGGACAACCATTTCGATCACATGCAACCTTTGTAGGTGTGTGTTGCAGCGGGAGCGGCCAGTTGGCGCGCCTGTCGCTGCGACGCTTGACATTGTGCATGCGGGTGCGCGCGGCCTGCGTTGCAGATGTAGCAACAGGTTACGAGTGCGCAATTTTTGGCGGTTTGCGCCCGCTTGTGTTGCCTTTTGTCACCACGCCACAGGCCAAGCCCATGGGGGTTCGCGGCTCAGACGGTGAATTCGGGGCCGGTGTAGGTGTGCGGAACCTCCACCTTGCCGGCCGCGATGTCCAGGGCCAGCGCCGCCAGCTTCTCGCGCACCGGCGCTGGCACATCGGGTGCCAGGGCCAGGCGCACGGCATCGGCGTCTTCCAGTCCGAGCTGGCGGATGACACCGGGCTTCCAGCGCCCGGTGGCAAAGTCTTGTGCGGCGGCGAACACCGCCTTGCTCACGCTGGCCATGGCCGAACCGACAAACACGGTGGGGTTCTTCTGGGTCCAGTCCACCACGTTGCCGATCTGCCGCGTCTTGCGCGCCACGCAGGCGTCGATCACGCCTTGCCGCCCCGCGTTGAGCATGGTGAAGATCACGTCGGCCCCGGCGTCCATCTGCGCCAGCGCGATGCGTTGCGACAAGGCGTTGTCGTCCTGGTTGCCCGAGAAGTTGGTCAGCAGTTTCACCTGCGGGTTGGTGGCCTGAACCCCGGCGGCGAAGGCCGCGCGCCCTTTCAGGCCGGGGGTCACGCGTATGCCCGACATGTGGCCGACCACGCCGGTGCGGGTGGTGAGTGCGGCCAGTGCACCGGCCAGCCAGGCCGACTGCTCTTGCAGCACCTCGTAGCTCGACAGGTTGTTGCCCTGCACATTGCCCTGGGTGACGACAAAGCGCAGATCGGGAAATTCAGCCGCCACCTGCGTGGCCGCCGCGTTGTTCTGCCCACCGTGGGCGATCACCAGCGGCGCGCCGGATTGGGCGAGTTCGCGCAGTGCGGCCACCAGCAGTTCTTTCTTGGGCGCCACCTGGTCGATGTAGTGACCTTGCAGGCCCAGGGTTTTTTGCGCCGCCACAAAGCCCTCGTAGCCCGACTGCATGAAGCCTTGGTCGTTGATCTGACCGGCAAACAAGGCCGCGATGCGTGGTACGACTGGGGTGGTGCCGGGTGTGGTGGTGCAAGCGCCCAGGCCGAGAGCGGGCAGGGCGATCAGGATCTGGCGGCGCGACAAGTCGGTGGAGAGAGAAAAAGGCATGGATCTTCCTGAGGGGTGGCACCGGAATGGCGCACGGAAGCGTCCACGACGCAAAGAGCGTGCCACGGACCCGTGCGCCGCGCTCGGGTCCGTGGCCGGATGCTGGGTCTTGTGGATTCGGCCCCATGCAATATGAACCGTTCGCCATGAGCCTGTCGAAGGGCTTCGACAGGCTCAGCCCGAACGGAACTTAAGAGTTCACCGGACCGGATCGATAGCGCCGCAGCAGCATGGCGTCGCCGTAGCTGAAGAAGCGGTAGCCGTGTGCAATGGCGTGCTGGTACAAGGCCATGACCCGCTCGTAGCCGGCGAAGGCGCTGACCAGCATCATCAGCGTGGACTTGGGCAGGTGGAAGTTGGTGAGCAGCTGGTCCACCACCTGGAATTCAAAACCCGGGGTGATGAAGATGTTGGTGTCGCCGCTGGTCTCGCCGTTGCGGGCCCAGCTCTCCAGCGTGCGCACGGTGGTGGTGCCCACGGCCACCACCTGGCCGCCGCGGGCGCGGCAGTCGGCGATGGCCTGCAGCGTCTCGGGCGGTATGGCGTAGCGCTCGTGGTGCATCACGTGTTCGTCGATGCGCTCGGTTTTCATGGGCGCAAATGTGCCCGCACCCACATGCAGGGTGACGCTGGCGCGTTGCACGCCGCGCGCCTCTAGCGCGGCCAGCACGCCCTCGTCGAAATGCAGCGCGGCGGTGGGCGCGGCCACCGCGCCCGGCACGCGGGCGAACACGGTCTGGTAGCGGCGCTCGTCGTCGGCGCTGTCGCTGTGTTCGATGTAGGGCGGCAAGGGCACATGGCCGTGGCGCGCCATCAGCTCGTACGGCGTTTCCCCGGCCGGTCCGGTGAGGCGCAGGCGGAACAGCTGGCCGCGCTCATCGGGCCAACGGCCCAGGAACACGGCCTCGAAACCACCGTTCGCCAGGCCGCCGGCCATGTGCAGCACCGCGCCCGGGCGGGGTTTTTTGCTCACCTTCATGTGGGCCACCACTTCGCACAGGCTGCCATCGCTGGCTTCGGCGGGCAGCAGCACGCGCTCGATCAGCAGTTCCAGCTGGCCGCCGGTGGATTTTTCGCCGAACACGCGGGCCTTCACCACTTGCGTGTCGTTGAACACGAGCAAATCGCCGGGGTTCAGGCGCTGTGGCAGTTCGCGGAAGATGCGGTCCACCGGCGTGGGCGCGCTGCCATCGAGCAAGCGGGAGGCGCTGCGTTCGGCGCTCGGGTGCTGGGCGATCAGCCCGGGGGGTAAAACGAAGTCGAAGTCGTTGACGGTGAAGGCGCGGGGGCTGTCGGTGGGCTTGGGGTGCATGTCGCTTGAGGGCCGTACCGGGCCCGTGCCAAGGTGAAAAGAAGGGAGCGGGAAAGGCGCGCAGATCGGCTGGGGCGACCGGCGCATCCGACCGCGATTGTCCCACGGGCCGTTCGGATCAGTCCGCTGGCGGGGTGGCCTGGGTGTTGGATGCCGAGCGCTTCAGGTGCCGGTACAGCGTGCCACGGGAGACGCCCAGTTGCCGTGCCGCCTGCGCGATGTTGTGACCGCAGTCGCGCAAGGTGTTTTCGATCAGTTGCCGGGTATGGGTGTCGAGCGAGGGCGCCGAGGGTGGCGCCATGAGCGCCGATGGAGCTTCGGGGGCTGGCGCGGTCGGTTCGGGCGTGGTGGGGGTGGCCTCTGGTGGCGCGATGACCGGGGTACTCGGCAGGCTGACCGCGTGGCGGAAGTCGGCGCCGTCTGGTGCGCGCAGTTGGCCGCGCACCCACACGCCCAGGCCATTGGGCAGTCTGAGCGTTTGGGGGCTGGCCTGCCGGCACAGGCGCAACAGCGCGGGCAGGTCCAGACCCAGCAGCTGGTGCGCCGAAGACACCTCTGCGCTGTCCACGCCGGTCAGGCGACGCGCGACGCGGTTGAGCCAGGCCACCTGTCCGTTGCCGGTGACGCCCACCAGCGCTTCCAGCGGCGTGCCGAGCAGGGACGGATGGGCCTGGAATTGCAGCACCACGTGTTCTTGCGATTGGGCCTGCAGCAGCCGGTTTTCGATCGCGGTGGCGCACAGCTCCACCACGGACGCGGCGTCGAAATCGAAGCGCCCGGTGGCGATGGTCACATCGAGCACACCAGCGATTTCACCTTGCACGTCGCGGATCGGCGCGGCGGCGCAGCGGAACTCGGCCAGGCAATCAAAAAAATGCTCTGCACCCACGACCGAGCAGGCCTGCCCCGAGTGGATGGCAATGCCCGGCGCGGTGGTGCCGACCCGGCCTTCGGCCAGGTTGATACCGACGCGCGATGCGACCTGGAGCAGGCGCTGCGGGGCCGACAAAGGGTGGGCCGAACTGTGCACGATCACGCCTTGGCCGTCGGTGAGCAGCACGCGGCAGCCAATGCCCGCCAGCGCGGTTTCCATGCTGCTGAGTTCGTGGTCTGCGGCCTGCAACAGCTGGCGGCTTCGGTTGAGCACGGCGTGCACGCGGCTGTGGCTCACCTCGTCGAACGCCACCGGTTTGTCGGGCTGGTGGTGGGCCCGGTAGCAGCGCATCCACGACTGGATGACCGGCTCGCTCACCAGCCCGGACGGGCGTTCGCCTTCTTCGAAAAATTTCTGGCGCGCAAGCGCGGTGCGCTGCTCCGGGCTGTTGAAAAACAGCTGCCGGGGGATTTCGGATGAGGTGAGGCTGCGTGTGGACATGGCGAGTGGTGGCGCAAAGGCCATTCGCCGCCCAGTATCGCGGCGCTGGGCGGCGATCCCCATTCGGGTTAGCCCTTGGCCGGACATGTGTTCTGTTCCAGAACAGGCGGGCGCCTAGGGAAAGCCCGAAGGTGTGAACGACCTATGGCTTGCCGAACATACGGTGTCCCGCTGCCGGGCCGTCGGTGCGTGCAGCGGATTGCCTGGGTTACCCACGAAGGTACCCACGAACGCCCGGCACGGGCAGACCACAGGAGACAAACATGAACCACCCCGAAGCTTCCCGGCCGCGACGCTGGTCCCGCGCGCTGCTGGCCAGCGGCTCCCAGCGTGCCCAGGCCCTGACCGCCAGCCTGGCCGTGTCCTTGCTGGTGCTGGCCTGCGCCAGCCAGGGGCCGTCCAAGGCACCGGTCAACGAGGCGTTTTTCCGCGCCAATGCCCAGCAAACCGCCGACTGGCCCAGCTACGGTCTGGATTACGCGGAAACACGGCACTCCCGGCTGGAGCAGATCAACGCCGCCAACGTTGGAAAGCTGGGCCTGGTCTGGTCTTACGACCTGGAGTCGAACCGGGGCGTGGAATCGACCCCGCTGGTGGTCAATGGCGTGATGTACGTCACCGCCTCCTGGAGCATCGTGCACGCGGTCGATGTGCGCACCGGCAAGCGGCTCTGGAGCTACGACCCCAAAGTGCCGCGCGAAGCGGGCTACAAGGGCTGCTGCGACGTGGTCAACCGCGGCGTGGCGCTGCACGAAGGCCGGGTTTTTGTGGCCTCTTACGACGGCCGGCTGATCGCGCTCGATGCCGCCACCGGCCAGAAGGTCTGGGAGCAAGACACCATCATCGATCACAAGCGCAGCTACACCATCACCGGCGCGCCGCGCGTTTTCAAGGGCAAGGTCATCATCGGCAACGGGGGCGCCGAATTCGGGGTGCGCGGCTACATCACGGCGTACGACGCGAAGACCGGCGACCAGAAGTGGCGCTGGTTCACGGTGCCGGGCGATCCGAGCCAGCCGTTCGAGAACGCCGCCATGGAACGCGCCGCCAAGACCTGGGACCCAGCGGGCAAGTGGTGGGAAGCCGGTGGCGGTGGCACGGCCTGGGACAGCATGAGCTTCGATCCCGAACTCAATCTGATGTACGTGGGCACCGGCAACGGATCGCCCTGGGCGCGCAACCTGCGCAGCCCGGCCGGCGGCGACAACCAGTATCTCGCCTCCATCGTGGCGCTCAATCCCGACACCGGTGAATACGTTTGGCACTACCAGGAGACCCCGGGCGATAGCTGGGACTACACCTCCACCCAGCCCATGATCCTGGCGGACATCCCGGTCAACGGCAAGCCGCGCAAAGTCATCCTGCACGCACCGAAGAACGGCTTCTTCTTCGTCATCGACCGCACCAATGGCGAGTTCATCTCGGCCAAAAACTTCGTGGACGTGAACTGGGCCACCGGTTACGACGCCAAGGGCCGTCCGATCGAGACCGCGATCGCCCGTGTGGCGGACCGCCCGCGCGAGATCATCCCCAGCGCTTTTGGCGCGCGCAACTGGCACCCCATGTCGTACAACCCCGGCACCGGGCTGGTCTACATGCCGGTGCAAGGCGTGCCGCTGACACTGCTGGACAACAAGGACTGGAAATTCAACGCCAAGCGCCCGGGTGAACCGCACAGCGGCCTGGGCTGGAACCTGGCGACGTTTGCCAACGTGGAGCCCCCCAAGGCCAAACCGTTCGGGCGTCTGGTGGCCTGGGACCCGGTGCAGCAGAAAGAGGTGTGGCACCAGGAGCAGGTCTCGCCGTGGAACGGCGGCACGCTCACCACCGCCGGCAACCTGGTGTTCCAGGGCACGGCCGATGGCCGCTTCATCGCCTACGACGCGCGCAACGGCAGCAAACTGTGGGAGACACCCACCGGCACCGGCGTGATCGCAGCGCCCGTGACCTATCTGGTCGACGGCAAACAATACGTGTCGATCGCGGTCGGCTGGGGTGGCGTATACGGTCTGGCGGCGCGGGCGACCGACCGCAAGGGCCCGGGCACGGTCTACACCTTCGCCCTGGGTGGCCAGGCCAAGGCGCCGGATTTTGTGGACTACCAGCTCGGCAAACTGGTGGCGGGTGTCAAGTACAACCCGGCCCATATTCCCGAGGGCACGGCCTTGTACGTGAGCAACTGTGTCTTCTGCCACGGCGTGCCGGGCGTGGACCGGGGCGGCAACATCCCCAACCTGGGTTACATGGACGCCGCCTATATCGAGACGCTGGAGAACCACGTCTTCAAGGGCGCCGCCAACGCGCGCGGCATGCCGGACTTCACCGGCAAGCTCACGGTGGCCGAGGTTGAAAAAATCAAGGCTTTCATCCAGGGCACGGCCGACGCGATACGGCCCAAGAAGTGAAGCCCTGACGGCAACACCCAGGCCCCAGCGCACAAGGTGCTGGGCATGGGGTGTTGGTCGAATTACCGTGTGTTCATCCGGCTGCCGTGTGCAGCCGGATGGCGTTGTGGGGCGCTGTGGGTGCGCTCAGCGCGGGCGGAACATCTTGAACAGCTGTTCGGGCCCGATGCTGAAGTAATCGGCCGGGCCGCCGCCGCGCAAGACGTGGTCGGCGTTGGCCGTGTCGTAGACGCCGTCTTTGAGCAAATGCTGGGCAATGTGGATGCCCACCACTTCGCCCAGCACCAGCCAGCTGTCGATCGGATCGCCCTGTGCCGAGCTCAGGCGGATCAGCTGCGAGAGCTTGCATTCGAACGTGACCGGGCTTTCCAGCACATGGGGGGCGCGCACGATGCGCGACGCCGCCGGCGTGAGCCCGGCGAGCGCGAATTCGTCCACTTCGGGCGGCACTGAGGCGCAGGTCTGGTTCATGGCTTCGGCCAGCGGTCGCGTGACCAGATTCCATACGAACTCGCCGGTGGCTTCGATGTTGCGCACCGAATCCTTGTAGCCGATGCTGGAGAAGCCGACGATGGGTGGGGTGTAGTTGAAGGCGTTGAAAAAGCTGTAGGGCGCCAGATTCGCCACCCCGTCCGCGCCGAGCGTGGACACCCAGCCAATCGGCCGGGGGCCGACGATGGCGTTGAACGGGTCGTGTGGCAAGCCGTGGCCCTGGGCCGGTTGGTAGAAGTGGCGGGGTTCGGTCATGCTGCCGATTCTGCGGGCAACTGTCGCCGCGAGCTGTCGCCTGCAGGCGCGGTGGCGCTACAAGCAGATGTCAAGACCCAGGGCCATGCGCGAGGCAGGTGCCCGGCACGTGGCGGGCACAATGGCGCACATGTCCGCCAAAGCCGAAGGCAAACCTGCCACGCCTGCGCTGTCAGCGCCCCAGAAAGCCTTGCGCAAGCTCGGCCTGGCGCGCGACATCGACCTGGCCTTGCACCTGCCGCTGCGCTACGAGGACGAAACCCGCATCCAGCGCTTGAGCGAAGCCCGTGAAGGCCAGACCGTGCAGGTCGAAGGCACGGTGACGCACAGCGAGGTGGGGCTGCGCCCGCGCCGCCAACTGCTGGTGACCCTCGACGACGGCAGCGACACCTGCACGCTGCGGTTTTTCACCTTCTATCCCACGCTGCAAAAAGCCCTGGCGCTGGGCGCGCGGGTGCGGGTGCGTGGCGAGGTGCACGGGGGTTTTGCGGGCAAGACCATGGTGCACCCCACGGTCAAGCCGGCGGGTGTGGAGCTGCCCGAGGCGCTCACCCCGGTGTACCCCACCAGTGCGCAACTGCCCCAGACCTACTTGCGCAAGGCGGTGACCAGCGGCGTGTCGCGTGCCGACCTGAGCGAGACCCTGCCGCCCGAGTTGCTGCAGGGCTTGCACGTGGTCACCCGTGGGCCTTGGACGCTGCGTTCCGCCCTGCAATACCTGCACCACCCTGGCCCCGACGTGTCGCTGGATGCACTGGAAGACCGCAGCCACCCGGCCTGGCAGCGCCTGAAGGCCGAAGAGTTGCTGGCCCAGCAGCTCTCGCAGCTCAGCGCCAAGCGCGCACGCGACACGCTGCGAGCGCCCGTTTTGCACGCGGCGGTGGGTGGCTTGCAGGAACAGCTGTTGGCCGCGCTGCCCTTTGCCTTGACCGAGGCACAGCGCCGCGTGGGCACCGAGATCGCCGCCGACCTGGCCCGCGCTGTGCCCATGCACCGCCTGCTGCAAGGCGACGTGGGTTCGGGCAAGACCGTGGTGGCGGCGCTGGCGGCGGCGATTGCCATGGACGGCGGCTGGCAGTGCGCCCTGATGGCACCGACCGAAATCCTGGCCGAGCAGCATTTCGCCAAACTCATTGGTTGGCTGGAGCCCTTGCTCACGCCCTTGGGCAAGCGCGTGGCCTGGCTCACCGGCAGCCAGAAGAAGAAACAGCGCACCGAAATGCTGGCCTTGATCGCCAGCGGCGAAGCGGCCCTGGTGGTCGGCACCCACGCGGTGATCCAGGAACAAGTGGTGTTCCAGAACCTGGCGTTGGCCATCATCGACGAGCAGCACCGCTTTGGCGTGGCGCAGCGCTTGGCGCTGCGGGGAAAAACATCGCCGGGTTTGGCGAGCCCTTCGACAGGCTCAGGGCGAACGGGTGTTTCGGCAGCTCGGCCTGAGGCCACCCCCGTTCTGCCAGCATCCACTTCTGTTCGGGCCGAGCCCATCCCCGTTCAGGCCGAGCCCTTCCCCGTTCGGGCTGAGCCTGTCGAAGCCTTCGCCCAGGAGCCCCACCTCCTCATGATGACGGCCACGCCGATTCCCCGGACGCTGGCCATGAGTTATTACGCCGATCTCGATGTCTCCACCATCGACGAGCTGCCGCCCGGGCGCACGCCCATCGTCACCAAGCTGGTGTCGGACAGCCGCCGCGCCGAGGTGATCGCCCGCATCCGCGCCCAGGTCGCGCAGGGGCGGCAGGTGTACTGGGTGTGCCCGCTGATCGAAGAAAGCGAAACCCTGGACTTGAGCAACGCCACCGCGACCCACGCCGAACTCACGGCGGCATTGGCCGGGGGTG
>NZ_JBFJMY010000104.1:0-11673 GCF_041633695.1 Hydrogenophaga sp. | reverse complement strand
CGGGGCCGGCGCCTACATCTGCGGCGAAGAGTCGGCGCTGATCGAATCGGTGGAAGGCAAGCGCGGCTTGCCGCGCCTGAAGCCGCCCATCGTCGCCATGCACGGCGTGTTTGGCCGACCCACGCTGGCCCACAACCCGGAGACCCTGTGGTGGTTGCCCGAGATTCTGGCCCGGGGTGGGGCCTGGCTGGCGGAGCAGGGGCGCCATGGGCGCAGCGGCCTGCGGCGGTTCTCGGTGTCTGGGCGGGTGCAGCGTCCGGGTATGTACCTGGCTCCGGCGGGCATCACCCTGCGCGAGTTGGTGGACGAATACGCGGGCGGCATGGCCGTTGGTCACGCGCTCTACGGCTACCTGCCCGGCGGGGCTTCGGGCGGCATCCTGCCCGCGTCTTTGGCCGATGTGCCGTTGGATTTCGATACCCTGGCCGAGCACGGTTGTTTCATCGGTTCCATGGCGGTGGTGGTGCTGGGCGAACAAGACCGCATGCGCGACGCCGCGCTCAACCTGATGCAGTTCTTTGAGCACGAGTCCTGCGGCCAGTGCACGCCGTGCCGCGCCGGTACCGCCAAATCGGTGCAGTTGCTGCAGGCGCCGGTGTGGGACGCGCCGCTGCTGGCCGAGCTCTCGCAGGTGATGCGCGACGCTTCCATTTGTGGCCTGGGCCAGGCCGCGCCGAACCCGGTGGATTCGGTGCTGCGGTTTTTTGCACACGAGGTGAACGGCGCCGCCGCCGAGGAGCACGCACGATGAAATCCAACGACCTGCCCCACGACGCGGTGCCCATCGCCTTCACCCTCAACGGCCAGGCGGTGGAAGCCGCACCGGGCGAGAGCCTCCTGAAGGTGGCGCAGCGCCACGGCATCGAGGTGCCGCATCTGTGCCACATGGATGGCTTGCGCAGCCCCGGCAACTGCCGCGCCTGCGTGGTCGAGGTGGCGGGTGAGCGCGTGCTTGCGCCTTCGTGCTGCCGCGCACCCCAGGCCGACATGGTGGTGCACACCGACAGCCCACGCGCCGTGGCCGCGCAAAAGACCGTGCTGGAGCTGCTGCTGAGCGATGCGCACGACACCGCCGCGCTCAAACACGACAGCGAGCTGGCGCAGTGGGCGGCGTTCGCCGGTGCCGAGCCGGCCCGTTTCCCGGCCCGAGCGGCCGCCACGCACGACCTCAGCCACCCGGCCATGGCCGTCAACCTGGACGCCTGCATCCAGTGCACGCGCTGCATACGCGCTTGCCGCGAAACCCAGGGCAACGATGTGCTCGGCCTGGCCTTTCGGGGCGCACACGCGCAAATCGTGTTCGACCAGAACGACCCCATGGGCGAGAGCACCTGCGTGGCTTGCGGTGAATGCGTGCAGGCCTGTCCCACCGGCGCCATCGCACCAGCCAATGGCGCGTTTCAACAAGCTGCGCAAGAGCAGGTGCAATCGGTTTGCCCGTATTGCGGCGTGGGCTGCCAGATCACCTACAACGTGAGCGACGACACCATCCAGCACGTGGAAGGTGCCGACGGCCCAGCCAACGCGGGGCGCCTGTGCGTCAAAGGCCGTTTTGGCTTTGACTACGCGCACAGCCCGGACCGCCTCACCCGCCCGCTGATCCGCCGCGCCGGTGTGCCCAAGGAGCCGCACAAGGTCTTGCACCGCCTCACCCCCGAACAAGTGCACGAGCGCTTTCGCGAAGCGAGCTGGGACGAGGCGCTGGACGCCGCCGCCGCTGGTTTCCAGCGCGCACTCGCCGCCACGGCGCTGCGCGGCAAGCGCGGCCCGGTGGCGGGTTTTGGTTCGGCCAAAGGCACGAACGAAGAGGCCTATTTGTTCCAGAAGCTGGTGCGCACCGCCTTTGACACCCACAACGTGGACCACTGCACCCGCTTGTGCCACGCGTCGAGCGTGGCCGCGCTCATGGAAGGCCTGGGTTCGGCGGTGGTGACCAATCCGCTGCGCGACGTGCAGCACGCCGACTTCGTGCTGGTGATCGGCGCCAACCCGGCACAAAACCACCCAGTGGGCGCGACCTGGATCAAGAACGCGATCCGCCAAGGCACGCGCCTGGTGATGGCCGACCCGCGCCGCACCGAACTGGCGCGCCAGGCCTGGAAACACCTGGGCTTCACGCCCGGCAGCGACGTGGCCTTGCTCAACGCCATGCTGCACACCATCATTTTTGAAGGCCTGGCCAACACGGCTTACATCGAAGCCAACACCTTGGACTTTGCGCAGCTCAAAGCCCATGTGGCCGACTTCAGCC
Organism: Hydrogenophaga sp.; assembly: GCF_041633695.1. Taxonomy (GTDB): domain Bacteria; phylum Pseudomonadota; class Gammaproteobacteria; order Burkholderiales; family Burkholderiaceae_C; genus Hydrogenophaga. The sequence continues at coordinate 9,422 of NZ_JBFJMY010000104.1, read as the reverse complement.
CCGAGGCCATGGCGCCGGTGTGCGGCATCGACGCACCCACCTTGCGCGAGGTGGCGCAGGCCTACGCCACCGCCGGCAACAGCATGATCTTCTGGGGCATGGGCATCAGCCAGCACACCCACGGCACCGACAACGCGCGCTGCCTGATCGCGCTGGCCCTGATCACCGGGCACGTGGGCCGCCCCGGCACCGGCCTGCACCCTTTGCGCGGCCAGAACAATGTGCAAGGCGCCAGCGACGCCGGGCTGATTCCCATGGTCTTGCCCGACTACCAGGGCGTGGCCGACCCGGCCGTGCGCGCCCGCACCGAAGCCGCCTGGGGCATGGCACCGGGCAGCCTGTCGGACGAGCCCGGCCTCACCGTGGTGGAAATCGTCAACGCCGCCCACGAAGGCCAGATCCGCGCCATGCTGATCCAGGGCGAGAACCCGGCCATGAGCGACCCCGACGCCAACCACGCCCGCGAAGCGCTGGCGCGCCTCGACCACCTGGTGGTGCAAGACATCTTTCTCACCGAAACCGCCGGCCTGGCCGACGTGATCCTGCCCGCCACCGCCTGGCCCGAAAAGACCGGCAGCGTGACCAACACCGACCGCTGTGTGCAACTCGGGCGCAAGGCGGTGTCGGCGCCCGGCGAGGCCCGTGCCGACGCCTGGATCACCGAACAGCTCGCGCGCCGCATGGGCCAGGCCTGGGACTACGGCGTGGCGGCCGACGGCTCGTCCAGCGCCGACGACACGCAGGGCGTGGGCGCGGTGTTCGAAGAAATGCGTTCGCTCATGCCCTCGATCGCGGGGCTGTCGTGGGCGCGTTTGCAAAACGAAGGCGCCGTCACCTATCCGGTCACGTCGGCCCAAGACCCCGGGCAACCGGTGGTGTTCCAAAACGGCTTTCCCACCGCCAGCGGCAAGGCCCGGCTGGTGCCCGCCGCGCACTTGGCACCCGCCGAATCGCCCGATGCCGAGTACCCGCTGGTGCTGATCACCGGGCGCCAGCTCGAACATTGGCACACCGGCAGCATGACGCGGCGCAGCCAGGTGTTGGATGCGGTGGAGCCCTCGGCGTTGCTCAGCCTGCACCCCGAAACCGCCGAGCGTTTGCGCCTGCACGCCGGCGCCGATGTGCTGGTGCGCTCGCGCCGGGGCGAGGTGCGCCTGCCGGTGCGGCTGGACGCGGGCATGCCGCGCGAGACCGTGTTCATTCCCTTCGCGTACGCGGAAGCGGCGGCGAACCTGCTGACCAACCCGGCCCTGGACCCGGTTGGCAAGATCGCCGAACTCAAGTACTGTGCAGTGAACGTGGTACCGGCTTGAAGCGGGGCCGCTGGAGCGGCAGGCGCGGGCCTTGATCTGGCGCAAGCAGGCGCTGGGGCTGTGTCGCCAAAATGAAAGCCGGGCGTTGCACGGGTCTGCGGATGAGCCGCAGGCGCGGGCACACCACGCAACAGGAGAAACGCCATGTTCAAGAAAATCCTTTTCCCCACCGACGGCTCGGAACTCGCCCACACGGCAGCGCTCACCGCCGTGCAACTGGCCAAGAGCCAGGGCGGCCAGATCGTGGGGCTGTATGTGATCGATCCCTTCCCCTACATCGGCATTGGCGACGCTTCGGTGGCGGGCTTGCAAACCTATTTGTCGCAGGCCAAGGCGGCGGCCGGTCAGGCCCTGGAAGCCCTGGCCAAGATCTGCAAGACCGAGGGCGTGCCCTTTGCCGGTGACACCATCGAGCGCAACGTGGTCTACGAAGGCGTGATCGAAACCGCCGAGGCCGAAGGCTGCGACCTGATCGTCATGGGCTCGCACGGGCGCCAGGGTGTCAAGGCCTTGATTCTGGGCAGCGTGGCGCAAAAGGTGCTCACCCATGCCAAGGTGCCGGTGCTGATCGTCAAATCCTGAACGTCCCCCCGCTGCCCCCGATGACCCCTCGGGGCGGCTCGGCGTCAAAGGCCTTGCAGCGCATGCGTGAGCGCGGGGCCAAAAGCCCGTATCAGCACCTGGATGCGCATGGTGTCGCGCAACTCCTGGTGGGTGAGCAGCCACAGCGGGGTGCGCAATGCCGGAATGGGATCGCTCAGCGCCTGCAGCTCGGGGCAGCTGTGCTCCAGAAACGTGGGCAGCAGGGCGATGCCCAACCCGGCGCGCACCATGGTCAAGGCCTGGCTGAAGCCGTCCACCCGCAGCACCACCGAGGCTTCCGGCACCTGGGTGCTGAGCCAGCGGTCGAACTTGAGTTCGCGCGCATCGCGCTCAAATCCGATCCAGCGCCGCTGCGGCAACCAGTCGGCCAGCGGGCGGCGCTGCGGTTTCAAACCGGGCCGTTTGAGACCGTAAATCCCGAAATCGACCAGACCCAGTTTGCGGCCCACCAGCCAGTCGGGCGCCTGGTCGCTCACGCGGATCGCCACATCGGCTTCGCGCCGGACCAGGCTGGTGTGCTCGCGTGAGGTCACCAGCTCGATGATGACCTCGGGAAAGGCGGTGCCGAACTGGCTCAGCACCGGCGCCAGCAGGTGGTCGATCACGATCCCGGCGGCGGTCACGCGCACCAGGCCGCTGGGCCGCATGTCTTGCCCCAGCACCTGCATTTCCGCCGTGCGCGCCAGCGGTTCGATACCCGTGGCCGCGTCCACCACCACGGTGCCCGCATCGGTGAGCGTGTAGCGGCCCCGCACACGTTCGAACAAGCGCGCCTTGAGCCGCGTCTCGATGGCTTCGAGCTTGCGCAACAAGGTCACATGCGACAAGGCCAGCGGCTCGCAGGCCTTGGCCACGCTCTTGTGGCGGGCCACTTCCAGCACGACCTGAAAGTCCGACCAGGCCAGCCGGGCGTGTACGGTCGTGCCCAGCGGGCCTGGCGCACGCGCCACACCGTCCTGGGTTTTGTCCTGGGTTTTGCTTTTCATTTTTGAAAATTCAAATGTAAATAAATGGATTTTACTTATCAATTGTGAGCATTTAACCTGGGTGTATCCATTCATCAACACAGGAGCCCACCATGGAACGCATCAGTCACTGGATGGCCTGGAGTGCGGTCGCGCTGATCGTGCTTTTCTGCGGCCTGAACTGGTCTGCGCTCAACGCGCCGACCTCGCTCAACCTGCTGGTGGCCGACGTGGACGCACCCATGGGTGTGGTGCTCGTCGCCCTCACCGGCGTGTTCGTGGTGCTGTTTCTGGTCGCCACGCTGTACAGCCGCATCGCCAACCTCATGGAGACGCGCAAGCTGCACAAAGAACTGCGGCACAAGCAAGAGGTGGCCGACAGTGCCGAGGCCTCTCGCCTGGAAGCCCTGCAGCACCTGATCACCAGCGAGTTTCGACAGCTCAACGAGCGCATCGGCAAGCTGGAGCGGGTGGTCAACGAACCCCTGGTGAAGCTGCCATGAGCGAAAAGCCACGCACCTTTCACGACCTGGGCAGTGTCAGCCTGCACGTGCTCGACGAGATGGGCCGGCGGGTGGAAGACATCGACACGGCCTACCGCGCCATCGCCGAAAAAATGGGCCGGCTTTATATGAAGGCCGACGAATCGGGCTTGAACGACATGACCGAATTGCTCGACCAGCCCATGCGCCACGCCTCCAACGACCAGCGCACATTCGCCGCGCTGTCCGACGAACTGCAGATGCGCCGCCAGGAGCGCCATTGAAACGCGCCATGGACATCCCGGGTCCGTCCACACCGATCTTGGACCGGCCTTCTACCGTCTCAATTTTTTAACCGGAGTACACGCACCATGAACTTTGCATCCAACCATCCCCGCCGCTGGCTAACCGCCTTGGCGGTGGTCTCTGTCCTGACCTTGAGCGCTTGCGCCAGCAAAGGCCAGCTGCCGGTGGGCGAAATGGCCGCGGCACGCGCGGCCATCACCCAAGCCGAAAGCGCGGGTGCCGCGCAGTCGTCTCCGGTGGAGCTGTTGGCCGCCCGCGACAAGCTGGTGCGCGCCGAAGCGGCGCTGCGCGAAGAGCGCTTCACTGCGGCCGCCCGCCTGGCCGAGAAGGCCACCGCCGATGCCGAGTTGGCCGAGCGCAAGGCACGCGCCAGCAAGGCGCAGGAAGCGGCATCGGAGCTGCAACGCGCCAACGACACGCTGGACGCCGAAATCCGCAAAGCCAAATAACCCAGCACTTGGTCCAGGCGAATTGCCTCCCCCCATTTGCGACCCAAGGAACCCATATGAACCGATTTCAACCGCGCCAGCTTCGACTGGCTCTGATCCCCGTGGTGGCCGCACTGGCCGTGGCCTGTGCCTCCGTGCCCGCATCCAACCCCATGCTGAGCGAGGCGCGGGCCTTGTACCAGCAGGCCGCCAACGACGCCAGCGTGGCGCGCAGCGCGCCGCTGGAGCTCAGCCGGGCGCAAGCTTCGTTGCAGAAAGCCGAGTCGGCGCTCAAGGCCGGTGAAGACGTGGATCTGGTCGAGCACCACGCCTACCTGGCACGCCAGCAAGCCGCCGTGGCCATGCAGGCCGGGCAGATCGCCCGCTCGCAGGCAACGGTGTCTGGCGCTCGTGCCCAGCGCGACCGCATTCTGATGGACTCGCGCAGCCGCGAAGCCCAGGTGCAGGCCCTGGCCGCCGAAAAGTCCCGCGCCGAAGCCGAGATGGCCATGAAGCGCGCCCAGGACGCCAGCAAGCTGGCCGAAGAACGCCTGGCCGCTGCCGAGGCCGCCAAAGCCAAGAACAGCTCGCTGCAAGCCCAGCTGGCCGAGCTGCAAGCCAAACAGACCGACCGCGGCATGGTGCTCACCCTGGGTGATGTGTTGTTCGATACCGGCCGTGCGCAGCTCAAGCCGGGCGCCATGCGCACCATCGATCGCCTGGCCACGTTCATGCGCGACAACCCCGAGCGCACCGTGGCGGTGGAAGGCTATACCGACTCGGTGGGCGGCGAGGCTTACAACCAGCAGCTGTCTCAGCGCCGGGCCGAAGCGGTGCAGACCGCACTGACCGGTCGGGGCATTGCATCCAACCGCGTCAACACCACCGGCTTTGGTGAAGCCAGCCCGGTGGCGAGCAACAACACCGCCGAAGGCCGCCAGCGCAACCGCCGCGTCGAAGTGGTGATCTCCGGCACCCAGTAAGCGCAGCGCCCACGGGTGCGCGCCCAACCGCCATCGGCTCCCGCCGGCGGCGGTTTTTTCGCGTTGGCCGCCGCTGGACCGCTGATCGCGCTTTTGCCGCCACCTATCCCGCCCCTGTAGAAAGACGTAACGGGGCCGGGGTTGTATCTCAACACCTGGTTACATGCCGTGGTGGGGGGCGCGCCATGCCTTCTACATTGCGTCTCCATGAGCTGTCGCACATATCCATCAAAAGCAGGTATTCCCTCGTCCATCGGGCGGCGCTGCCGCGCCGGTCTTGGGTGGCTGGGTTTGTCCTTGTCGCTGGCGCTGGTCGCTTGTGGCGGCGGGTCGAGCGGCGGGGGTGGTGGAGGCGCGGTGGCGCCCACGCCGTCGACCGAAACCATTGGCGGCAACCTGCCCGATGCACCCACTTCCAGCCGAGACGCGGTGCGCCTCGCCGACCAGGCCAGCTTCGGCCCCACCGAAAGCCTGGTGGCCAGCATCCAGGCGCAGGGTGCGGCCAAGTGGATCTCGGGCCAGATGGCCTTGAGCAACTCGCGCTACAGCCGGGGTGGCGACGGCGCTGTGCACCAGTACACCGGCAGTGGTGAGTTCTGCAATGGCCGGGGCGACCAATGCTGGCGCGACTGGTCTTCGTCCACGCCCCTGGTCTGGGACTTTTACCGCAACGCGGTGGGCCAGCCCGACCAGCTGCGCCAACGGGTGGCGCTGGCCTTGCAGCAGATCGTGGTGGTGTCCAACCTGGAGGTGGACGGCACCTACGGCTTGCGCAACTACCACAACGCCTTGCTGGACCAGGCCTTCGGCAACTACCGCGAGGTGCTGCGCAAAGTGGCGCTGTCGCCGGTGATGGGCGACTACTTGAACAACGCCAACAACGACAAAAGCGCGCCGAACGAAAACTTTGCGCGCGAACTGCTGCAGCTGTTCGCCATCGGCACCTGCGAGCTCAATGGCGACGGCACGCTCAAAGGCGGTGACTGTGTGGCCACTTACGACAACGCCAAGGTGCGCGAGTACGCCTATGCCCTGACCGGCTGGACCTACCCCGCTGGTGGTGCCACCCCTTGGGGTTGCTGGCCGACCGGCACCAACTGCCGTTACTACGGTGGCGACATGGTGGCCGTGGCCGCGTTCCACGACACACAGGCGCGCAGCCTGCTCTCGGGCGTCAGCCTGGCCAGTGGGCACACCGCGCCTGCGGCACTGGACAAAGTGCTTGATAGCGTGATGGCGCACCCCAATGCCGCGCCCTTCGTCGGGCGCCAGCTGATCCAGCATCTGGTCAGCAGCAACCCCTCGCCCGCCTATGTGCAGCGGGTGGCCAACGCTTTCACCAGCGGGCGCTTCCAGGGTTTTGGCACCGGTGAGCGCGGCGACATGAAGGCCACGGTGGCCGCCATCTTGCTCGACGCGGAAGCCCGCAGCACCGCGCCCACGGCCAGCGCCGGACGTCTGCGCGAACCCATCCAATTGTTCGCCGGTGTGCTGCGCGCGCTCAATGGCCGCACCGATGGCGATGCCCTGGGCTGGTGGTGGGGTGAGAACCTGCGCCAGCACGTGTTCCGCCCACCTTCGGTGTTCAACTTCTACCCGCCCAATTACCCGGTGGCCGGCACGGCACTGGTGGGGCCGGCGTTTGGCATCCACAACGCCAACACCGCCTTGCAACGCATCAACTACGTCAACTACCTGGTGTTCTGGAACGGCAGCGCGCCCAGCAGCAATGTGCCGGCCGCGCTGGGCACCCGGGTCGATCTCTCGGCCTTCCTGCCCGATGCGGGCGATCCGGCCAAATTGACGGACCGGTTCGCGATGCTGGCGCTGGGCGAGCCCTTGCCGGCCAAGACCCGCACCCAGGTGGTCAACGCGGTGGCGGCGTTCACGCAACAAAACAGCGGCAACGACTATTTGAAATACCGGGTCCAGCAAGCCGCTTACCTGGTGTTCGCTTCGCCGCAATACCAATTGATCCGCTGAGGACGCCATGAGCCACCACACCAACCCCCTCCTGGCGCTGAACCGGCGCCGCTGGCTGCAGTTCACCGGCACCACCTTGGCAGGCGCCCTGGGCGCCACCGGCCTGTCGGCCTTGTTGCCTGCCGCACCGGCACAGGCCCAGAGCGCTTACAAGGCCTTGGTTTGTGTGTTTTTGTACGGCGGCAACGACGGCATGAACACCGTGGTGCCGACCGATCTCACGCGCCACAACCAATACGCCGGTGTGCGCGGCGAACTGGCCTTGCCACGCAGCAGCCTGGTTGGTCTGAGCGGCACCGATTTGGGTTTGCATCCGGCCATGGCCGCGCTCTCGTCGGCCTGGTCCGAGGGCAGTCTGGCGCCGGTGCTCAACGTAGGGCCGCTGTATGCGCCCATGAGCAAAAGCGAATACCGCAACGCAGCCGCAGGCTCCAGCCTGATTCCCGATAGCCTGTTCTCGCACGCCGACCAGCAGGTGCTCTGGGAGGCGGCCAGCACCGATGCGCTGGAGCGCACCGGCTGGGGCGGGCGCGCCGCCGCCACGCTGGGCACCACCAATCCGGTCATTTCGCTGGGCGGCAGCGGCCGTTTTGGCTTGTCCGCCTACCAACCCCCCTTGGTGCTGCCCGAACCGGGCGCCACCTTTGGCCTGGAGGGTTTGACGGACACCAGTTGGGCGCCCGTGGCGGCGCGCAAGACCGCGCTGGAAGCCATGTACGCCGACGCGCAAGCCAATACCTTGCTCAACACCTACGGGCAGCAACAGCGCGACGCCTTCGCGGTGGCCACGCGCCTGGGCGATCTGGTCAAGGTACAACCGGGGTCTACCGGAAGCTCGGCCGCGATCAACAACGCCTTTGCGCCCATCACCGCCGACGGGAAGATCAGCACCGGCATCGGCAAGCAGCTCTACCAGGTGGCCAAGCTGGTCGAAGGCCGGGCCGTGGTGCAGGGCGACCGCCAGATCTTTTTTGCCCAGCAGGGCGGCTACGACACCCACGGCGATCAGATAGCGAGCACCAATCTTGTGGGCGCCCATGCGGGTTTGCTGAAAGCCCTGGCCGATGCCATGGCCTGCTTTCACAACGCCATGAAAGCCATTGGCCAGGACCAGGGCGTGACCCTGTTCACCCAGAGCGATTTTGGCCGCACCTTCAAGCCCAACAGCAGCAAGGGGACCGACCACGCCTGGGGCAACCACCACCTGGTGCTGGGCGGTGCGGTGAAGGGCAATGCCACCTACGGCACTTACCCCGAACTGGTGCTCGGTGGCGCCAACGACGTGGGAGTGGACAGCTGGGAGCGGCATGGCCGCTGGATACCGGCGGTGGGCGTGGACCAGTACGCCGCCACGCTCTTGTCCTGGCTGGGCGCCAGCAGCGGCCAGTTGGCCACGGTGCTGCCCAATCTCAAGAACTTCAGCCAGAAAAACCTGGGCTTTGTTTGACGAGGGTGCGCCGCAGCGCGCGCTCTACCCGTTCTCTCTAGGGCCTGTTCACACTATTTTTTCGCACCTGGAAAAATAGTGTGAACAGGCCCTAATCTCTACGCGTCCGAATCAGCGCCGGAATTTGCCGCTGATCCCGATGATGGACAAATCGGCGAAGTCCAGCCCGGTGTGGTCGGTCGGCGAGTAGCTCACGTCCAGGCCGCCGAGATCGTACTTGTTGATGCTCTCCAGCGCCTGGATGATGGCTTCCCGGCTGGGCTTGGGACCTGCGCGGCGCAGGCCTTCCACCAATACTTTGGCGGCTGCAAAACCTTCCAGCATGGCGGGGCTGATGTCGGGCAGCTTGCGCGCCTTGGCCATGTCTTTTGCCTCCTTCACAAAAGGGAAGGCGATCGAGCGTTCATAGGGGTACACCTGGGTCACGATCACGCCGCGGCTGTTGTCGCCCAGGCCGGTGATGAAGCCGCTCGATGCGTTGTTGGACAAGGTCACGATCTGCGCCGACGAGCCTGCCGCGCGCAAGGCTTTCACGCCCTCGGAGACCGCTGTGCCCGAGGCAATCCACAACACCGACTGGGCATTGGCCTTGACCAGCTCGGGGACGATCTGGGTGTAGTCGGGCTTGGACCGATCGGCCGCGAGGATCGCAGCCGGTTGGAGTTTGGCCTTGGTGAATCCGTTTTGCGCGCCCTCCAGCGCGTCTTTTCCGAAGGAGTCGTCGGCGTGCACGATGGCGATGCGGGTGATCCCGACCGACGCCAGGTAGCTGACCGCCATTTCGGCTTCTCTTTGGTAGGTCGCTCGCACATTGAAGACCGACCTATGTACCGGCGTGTGCATGACCATGGCGCCGGTAGATGGGCCGACCAAGGCCACCCCGGCTTTTTCGAGCAAAGGAAAGAGCGCCTG